>DUEB01000065.1 GCA_011176655.1 Dehalococcoidia bacterium
GCCAAGGCCACTGCCTCCCTCGGTGCGGGAACGGGCCTTGTCAACCCGGTAGAACCGTTCGAAGATGTGGGGCAGGTCTGCCGCCGGGATACCGGGCCCGGTATCGGAGATGGACACGACCGCCATCTGGCCTTCTCTACGCAGAGAGACGGATACTGTCCCTCCGCCCGGCGTGTACCTGATGGCGTTATCCAGAAGGTTCAGGAAGAGCACCCTCAGCCTCAGCCGGTCGCCCTTCACCACGGAATCATCCACTTGAGCCAATTGTAAATCAAGCCCCTTGTGGCGGCACAGTACCTCCAGGTCTGAACTCGACTCTTTGAGGAGCTCGCCAAGGTTAAGTTCCTCAAAGGACAGCGGCTCCTTTTCGGAGTCGGCCCGAGCCAGGCTCAAGAGCTGGTCGATGATAAGGGACATGCGCGCCGCTTCCTGCGCAATCGTCTCCAGCGACTGCCGGTACTCACTGGCAGCCCTCTTCCTCTGCAGGGTAAGGGTGGATTCCGCCTCGATGACAGCCAGAGGCGCCCGCAGTTCGTGGGAGGCATCGCTGGTAAACTGTCGCTGGCGCCCAAATGCCTTCTCCAGGCGCGCAATCATGGCGTTAAGGGTCGCAGCCAGTCTTCCCAATTCGTCCCTGGTCCTGACCTCAAGCCGCTGGCTCAGGTCGCGCTCTTCTATGCTGCGCGCCTTCCGGGTCATTTCATCCACCGGCTTGAGGGCGCGCCGGGCGAGAAACACCCCACCACCACCAGCCGCCAGCAGGGTCAGAGGGACGGCAATCATCAGCGCGTGCCGCAGTCGCTCCAGGGCCTGCTCGATGTCCTCCGTGGGCCGGCCAATAACCAGAGCCGCCGACTCAATATTAACCCCTTGGCTAGCGGAGCCAGGCGTACCGGGCACGGCCGGTACCATGGCAGGCCCGCGGGGAGAAAAAGGGATAGCCAAGACTCGTAATTCATTACCCTCTGGAGTCTCTACGGTGGCGAAGTTGCTCTCGCCGGCAATAGCCTGTTCCACCAGTTCCGCATCGACGGGAACATCTATATCCCGGGGAGCCAGATACATGAGATGGTCTCCCGAATAAAAATAGAAGTAGACTACCTCGCCAAGTTCCTCCTTAAACTGCCCCTCCGCCACCGACATTAATACCTCTCTAATGTCCGAAATTTGCGCCGCGCGCAGCTCAAGCGCCCCATCAAGGTTCTGGTACAGGGTGCGCGAGAGGTAATTATATGCCCCAGCGCTGAGTGACGCCAGCGCAATTCCCAGCACTACGAGATACCAGATGGTGAACCTGAATTTAATGCTGTAAATGAATCTCATAGCCCCCTCAGCCGGTAGCCAGCCCCCCTGACCGTCTGAATCATACTTTTCTCTCCCTCCGCATCAATCTTACGCCGCAGCCGCCGAATATAGACATCTATCAGGTTGGACAGGCTGTCAAAGTCGTAGTCCCAGGCATGTTCCTCAAGCATCCTCCGGGTAAGCACCATGTTCGGATGACGCATGAAGTACTCCAGAATGACGTATTCCTTGGTGGTCAACTCAATGGCCCGCTGCCCCCGCCGCACCTCACGGGTTAAGGTATTCAAAACGAGGTCGCCTACCTTAAGCTCCGGCGACTTGGTCATCCCCTCCCGGCGCAGAAGCGCCCGAACCCGGGCCAGAAGCTCGCTGAAGGCAAAGGGCTTCACCAGATAGTCATCGGCTCCGGCATCCAGTCCCCTTACCCTGTCTTCCACGGCATCCTTGGCGGTCAGCATCAGGATGGGGGTGTTTACCTTCCGGGCACGAAGTTCCCGGCAGACCTCAATGCCGTCTTTCCTGGGCATCATGATATCCAGAACGATAAGGTCGTAAGGGTTAACCTCGGCAAGATACTCACCCTCTTCCCCATCGTAGGCGACATCAACGGCATAAGTCTCTTCCAGGAGACCCCGTTTCACTATGCCCACGAGCCGCCTGTCATCATCAACGACCAGAATCCGCATCACCAAGCCTCCGTATGCAACGAATAGCTAACGCCACGGTCTTATTATACCAGACTAAAATGAATAGAAGATGAAAAAGCGCACGCCTTATTGTTTATCCAATGTTTAGTTTCGGTTCATGGAGCATTCATGTTGGCATGCTAAGCTTGAACTATCTTGAGAATTCAGGGAAGGGAAAGGGGGTGAAACCTGGCGGAAAAGGACGCTACTGAAACCACTTTCAATCGTCAATGTAAAGGAGGTGATATGAAAAGATTCAAAAAGAAGCCCCTGGTTATTAGCCTGATAGCCATCGCCGCGGCGGTCGGGATTACCACCGGCGTCGTCTTCGCCCAGGACGAAGCTGACACCCAGCCCGAGGCTCAACACGAGGCTCTACTGGAAAGGGTCTGCGGAATCTACGAAGATAACACCGGCGTTGCCATTGAGCCGGAGGCACTAAAGGATGCCTTTGTCGCCGCCCAGGGTGAGATGATGGCGGAAGCCATGGAAAGTTATCTCGACAAGCTCGTAGAGGAAGGTAGAATCACCCAGGAAGAGGCTGACCAGTTCAAGGAGTGGTGGGAGGCAAGGCCGGACACACCACTATCACGGGGCCCTATGTTTAGAGGCGGCCCCGGCGGCCCCTGTGGCCCCCGGCTGGGTGGCTTTGGTTCTCCCAGAGGTCAGGGGCTGCCCGGCGGTGTCACTGAAACCTCATCTACCTACTGACACCACTCGGCAAACATGGTTGACGGTACGGTACCAATAGATATTGGGGAGCCTGGCTTGACTTAAGGAGCCGGGCTCCTCAGCAAAAAGGTGGTTGATACCGCAGGCAAGGCGGCGGCAGAGAGGACAATTCGAAATTCCTGAATAAAGGGTGAGCGAATGGCTGACACAAGACTGGTTATCTACTCAACACCTACCTGCCCCTACTGTAAAAGGGCTAAGGAATATCTTTTCCGGAAAGGTATCCCTTATGCCGAACACAACGTAGCCGCAGACCGGGATGCTGCCCGGGAGATGGTAAAGAAGTCGGGACAGCTTAGCGTTCCAGTCATTACTATTGACGATAAAGTAATCGTCGGCTTTAACCAGACGCAGCTTGATAGATTACTATCAACCCCGAGGCGTGCTCTAGAGCCGGGGGCTCCTAGTAGCGGGCCGGGAAATAATAACAGAGGGCTAATATGAACGGTGGCAGACGCCGCATACTTTACGTCTTACTAGGTATCGGTATTAGCGCGCTTATTGTTGGTCTGGTCTTTCTATTTACCCATTCAGGCTAGGGTCAGTCTGAAGAGGGCGCGCCGTAGCGATAAGAGTCCGCCTGGCAAAATTCGCCCGGCGCAACCCGTATGCCGGCGTTACAGCTCCATGCGAAATTCAGTCCCAGTTCATGCAGCGTTCATGTTGGCATGCTAGACTTAAACCAAACAGGATAGGAGTCAGCTTAAGATGAATGAAAATAGAGGAGAAAACAAGGTGAATGGCAGCAAGGTTGGAAAGCGGGTGCGACTCATCTCTACCGCTAGGTCGGATGCCGGGGTGAAGTGTGGCGACACCGGCACTATCTGGCACGTAGTCGCCAGTAACGGCGTCATACGCGTGAACTGGGATAACGGGGCTAGATTAGACCTGCATCCAGAAAAGGACAAATGGGAAGCACAAGAGCCGTCTTAGTAAGAGGGAGGCAAAGCCCTTCTGGGAGGGAGGCTGATGAACAAGCCGAAGCTACTTAAGATAATGCTGACTATCGCCATAGCGGGGGGGCTCGCTACGCCCTTATCAGGTTGTGCTCTTAAATCCGAAGCAGAAACGGTAGCGGAGAATCAGGTAGTAGCCGTAGCGCGGGGTGATATTACCATTGATATCGCCAGTGCCGGTAACCTGTCTTTCTGCCGCGAGGAGGAGCTTGCCTTTGAGATGCCAGGGACGGTGGAGGAGGTTCTGGTAGAGGTGGGGGATTCCGTAGAAGAGGGCCAGGTGCTGGCGAGACTGGATACCTCGGAATGGGAGGACCAGTTGCTGGCGGTGGAGCTTGACCTAATACAGGCACAGATTAATCAAAAGAACGCGGAGATTGCCCTGGATAAAGCCGAAAACCCGTATACCGAAGAGGAAATCGAGGATGCGGAACAGGCGGTTGAGGACGCCGAATATGAGCTGAACCGTGCTGAAGGCGAGCTGAGATATGCTCTAGCGCACGGCAGCAGTCATGAAGTTACCCAATGGCAGACAGAAGCCTATAGCGCCCAGAGACAGCTTGACCTTGCCGAGGAGACGCTGGATGCGATGCTCTACGAGCGTGATGAGGATGATATCGAGATTAAGGGAATGCAGATGGAGATAGCTCAGGGGCGTCTGGATAATGCCAAGAAGGCAGTCGATGAAGCCCTGGCTGCCGGCCCGGAAATTACCGCCCCCTTTGACGGTTTTGTTACCCTGGTTAACGTCTCGGGCGGCGATGA
>DUEB01000066.1 GCA_011176655.1 Dehalococcoidia bacterium
GACCTCGCCGGCGGTAAGGGCGCTGGGACGACCACTCAGGTTAGCGCTGGTGCCCAGAATCGGAGCCCCCAGCCCTTCAATGAGGGCCACCGGCACCGGATGAGCCGGAATACGCACGGCGACGGTCGTTCCCCCGGCGGTGACAATATCAGGGACGGAGCCAGACTTGGGTAAGACCAGGGTCAGGGCCCCGGGCAGGAATTTTTTCGCCAGAAGCCGGGCCAGCGGCGGTACCGGCCGGGCGACATCCTCTATCTGCGAGACATGCGCCAGCAGCAGAGGCAGCGGCATACCAGCGGGCCGCTTCTTAACCTCATAGACCCGGGCCACCGCCTGAGGAGAACTCGCCGCCGCCCCCAGCCCGTAGACGGTATCGGTAGGAAAGGCAACTATCCCCCCCCGTTTAAGAAGAGAAATGCCCCTATCAACCTGCTGGCTAATACCCGACGGAAGCCCGGACGACATCAAGCTAACACTTGCCACGACTAACCAGTTTCCCTTGACGATAGTATACCACAGTGGTAATCTGTGGCATAGAAATGATTCAGGATAAGCCAGAACCACAGGACAGCAGCCACCGCATCGCCACCAGCGACGACATCGAGGTCTCTACCTACCTGGAGATTGCCAAGGAACTGGGTGGTGAGCAGCCGTCGCCACGCAGCGAGGTTCTGCCCGGCGCTGAGCGTGAAACCATCGTTGTCATTGACTTTGGCTCTCAATACAGCCTGCTCATCGCCCGCCGCATACGCGAATGCCAGGTCTACTGCGAGCTGGTTTCCCATGATACCCCCTGGGAAAAGATTATCCCGCTAAATCCCAAGGGGTTTATTCTCTCCGGAGGCCCGGCCAGTGTCTATGAAGACGGGGCACCCATGGCACCAGCCTATATCTATGAGAAGAACCTGCCCGTCCTGGGCATCTGCTACGGGATGCAGGTGATAACCCATCAGCTCGGGGGCAAGGTGACCCCGGCCGCCAAGCGCGAATACGGGCACGCCATCCTGCATACCAGCAACGTGGACTCACCGCTCTTTGCCGATTTAGACACCTCAGCGCCGGTATGGATGAGCCACGGCGATCAGATTGAGGAGATGCCTCCCGGCTTTACCTCCCTGGCCTATACCGAGACCTCGCCCTTTGCCGTCATGGGTAATGACCGGAATATATTCGGTCTCCAATTTCACCCCGAGGTCGTCCACACCCCCCAGGGCAAGACCATCCTCAAGAACTTCGCCCACCGGATATGCGGCTGTCGGGGAAACTGGACGATGGGCAGCTTCGTCAAGGACAGCCTCGTCAGAATCAAGAAGCAGGTGGGCACGGGCAAGGTCATCAATGCCCTCTCCGGCGGGGTTGACTCAGCGGTCGTGGCCTCCCTCATCCACCATGCCATCGGCGACCAGCTTACCTGTATCTTCGTTAATAACGGGCTACTGCGCCGCGAGGAAGCGGAGAGAACCCTCAATGTCTTCCGCCGTAATCTGGGGATGAATACCACCTACGTGGACGCCAGCCAGAGATTTCTAGAGCGCCTGAAGGAGGTTACCGACCCGGAGGCGAAGCGCAAGGCCATCGGCGAGGAATTCATCAAGGTGTTTGAGGAAGAAGCCGGTAAGATAGGCAGGGTCGATTTTCTAGCCCAGGGAACCCTGTACCCGGACGTTATTGAGAGCGCTTCCTCGGGCAGCAAAGCCGCCGCCAAGATAAAGACCCACCACAACGTCGGCGGCCTGCCTGCCAGGATGACCCTCAAGCTGATTGAGCCGCTGAGGTATCTCTTCAAGGATGAGGTGCGCCAGGTAGGACTGGAGCTGGGTCTTCCCGAAGAGATGATATGGCGGCAGCCCTTCCCCGGACCCGGGCTGGCTATCCGCATCATCGGCGAGGTAACCAGAGAGAAACTGGAGATACTGCGCAGCGCCGACTGGATTGTCATGAACGAGATTAAAAAGGCGCAGCTATATCGCCAGCTATGGCAGAGCTTCGCCATACTTACCGACGTTAAAAGTGTCGGCGTCATGGGCGACTACCGAACCTATGGCTACCTGGTGGCTATCCGCGCCGTAACCAGTGAGGATGCCATGACCGCCGACTGGTCACGCCTGCCCTACGACCTCCTGGCCCGGATTTCCAACCGCATTGTTAACGAGGTAGCCGGGGTGAACCGGGTGGTCTATGACATAACCTCCAAGCCCCCATCAACCATAGAGTGGGAGTGATAACAAAAATCAAGCGAGGCATAGATGCGTAAGACACTGATTATTACCGTAACCCTGCTGGCAGCACTACTTCTTCTGGGGGCCTGTGCCCCGACCGAGGGGCCAGAGCAGCCCAACCAGGACCAGCTAAATTTCCAACTGGTCTCCGACGCCGCACCGGGCGATACCGATGCCTATGGCGGCTATATCCTCACCCTCTATCTGGAACAAGAGCAGGAACTGGCCCTGGCCTTCTCCGCCCAGGGGGCGGCGTTAAGGGTATCTCTCTTCACCCCCTCCGAGGAGACATACGGGTATCGTTCCTTCGCTACCCAGGACAGCGACGCCGGGGATACAGAAACCGAGGTACTGGGCCAGCTCAAACAGGGGGAGATCGTCTCCGCCGAAGAAGGTAGCTTCAGGTTTACCGCCCCGGAGACGGGTTATTACGCACTAACCATGCAGTCGGCCAGCCCGAAAGCCGAGATAGACGTGCAGCTAGAGTACCAGATTCATTAAAGACCAAGGAGTAACCATTGAAGATACTGGTGGTTGGCGGCGGGGCTAGAGAGCATACTTTAGTCTGGAAACTGGCTCAGAGCCCCAGGGTTAAGGAGATTTTTACGGCGCCGGGTAACGCCGGCACAGCCCGGATTGCCCGTAACCTGGACATAAAAGCCGATAATATCAAGGGACTGGCCGAAGCAGCCCAGGGAAAAGGCGTAGACCTGGTCGTGGTTGGCCCGGAGGCACCCCTAGCCCAAGGTATTACCGACCACTTCCAGAGCCTGGGCATACCCATCTTTGGCCCCAGCAAACTGGCTGCCGAGATAGAAGCCAGCAAGGTATTCGCCAGAGAACTGATGCAAAAATACGGCATCCCCTGTGCCCGGGGCAAAAGCTTCTCCGACTACGCCAGCGCCAGAGAGTTCATCCAGCAACAGACCCCACCCCTGGTCGTTAAGGCTGACGGACTGGCCGCCGGTAAAGGGGTCGCCGTCGCCGATTCCATCCCGCAGGCCCTGGACTTCCTGCACACCGTCATGGAAGCCAAGGCCTTTGGCGCCTCCGGGGACAGGGTAATCGTCGAGGAGCGCCTGGTGGGTAAGGAGATGAGCTCTTTTGCCTTTAGCGACGGCAAGACCATCGTCCCCATGGTCTCCGCCTGCGACTACAAGCCAGCCCTCGACGGCAACCGGGGCCCCAATACCGGCGGCATGGGCAGCTTCAGCCCGCCCTATTTCGGCACCCCGGAGCTCTACCGGAGGGTAAACGAGACCATCCTCAAGCCGACGGCAGCAGCCATGGCCAAGGAGGGCAGACCCTATAAAGGCGTCCTCTACGGAGGCTTAATGGCTACCCAAGAGGGGCCAAAAGTGCTAGAATTTAATGCCCGATTTGGCGACCCAGAGACCCAGGTCATGCTGCCCCTGCTCAAGACCGACCTGGTGGATATCATGCTGGCGGTGATAAACGGTAACCTTGACAAGATAGCGATAGAGTGGAGTGAGGATGCCTGTGTGGGTGTGGTCATGGCCTCCGGCGGCTACCCCGCCGGCTACCAGACCGGCTTCCCCATCACCGGGCTGGACAGCTTGGACGGCGACATTCTGGTATTTCAAGCCGGAACCAAGCGGGACACGGAGTCGGGACAGGTTCTGACCAGCGGTGGCCGGGTGCTCACGGTGGTCGCCACGGGTAAAACCCTCACCGAGGCGAGGGAGAGGGTCTACAGCAATATCACGCGAATTAGCTTTGAGGGCTGCCACTACCGGAAGGATATTGCCCTGGTGTGAGAGCCTTCATCTATTGCTTATAGCAGGAGCAGGTTAAAGTGAAGGCGCTGCTAGTAGCCAGTGTGATTTTATTATCGCTTACCCTCTGTGGTTGTAAGGAAAAGCCGACCACGGAAGAACTATTATTGGCATACGAGTATACCCTGAACCAGCTTGCCGAGGCCGCTATGGAGAGCAGCCTGGAGGCAGAAGCGCAGGCAAGCCGCGGCGAAATAAGTGAAGAAGACCTGGCAGTACGATACCAGCAGATTACCTTAATCTGGGCCCAGACCATCGAAGAGATAGACCAGGAAAAGCAATACCG
>DUEB01000067.1 GCA_011176655.1 Dehalococcoidia bacterium
CCCCAAAGGGGATATCTACCACAGAACATTTCCAAGTCATCCACGCAGCTAAGGCTTTAACAACATCAATTGTCTCTTCAGGGTGGAACCTGATACCCCCTTTACAGGGGCCACGAGCATTATTATGTTGAACCCTAAATCCCTTAAAAACCTTAGTCTGCCCACCATCCATCCTTACTGGTATAGATACGTGAAGCTCTTTCATAGGCTCTCTAAGAATAGTATGAGTACCGGACTCTAGATTTAATATACGAGCCACTTCATCCAGCTGAGCCTGGGCCATTTTAAATAAATTTGATGTTCCCTCCCCCATTTTATATACTCCTTTATATTACCTATATTCTTACTGATATTCCCTTATCTTTAAGGTATCTTTTGGCTTCGGTGATGGATATTTCGCCGAAATGAAAGATTGAAGCGGCCAGAACCGCCGCGGCTTTACCCATAGCCACCGCTTCGTAGAGGTGCTCCAGCTTTCCGGCGCCTCCGGAGGCAGTCACCGGGATGCTGACCGCCTCAGCTACGGCCCGGGTCATCTCCAGGTCATAGCCATCCCTGGTGCCGTCGGCATCCTTGCTGGTGAGCAGAATCTCCCCCGCCCCCAGCTCCTCCACCCGCTTCGCCCAGTCGGTAATCTCGATGCCGGTAGGCTCACGACCACTCTTAACCACCACCTCCAGCCGGGGTAGCTCACCCCCGGGCGAGTTCTTGCGCCCGTCAATGGCCACCACGAGCTTCTCCCTGCCGAACTCCTCTGCGGCTTCCCTCACCAGGTCAGGGTTTCTAACCGCCGCAGTATTGACCGATACCTTATCCACCCCCATCTCAAGCAGGGCGCTCATATCCTCAAGGCTGCCTATACCGCCGCCGACGGCGAAAGGAACCGTGGTCACCTCACGAACCTTTTTCACCCACTCCAGCCGCGTCTTTCTGTTTTCCACGGTGGCAAAGATATCGAGAAAAACAAGCTCATCAGCCCCTTCCCGCGAGTAGGCGGCGGCCGCTTCCACCGGGTCTCGGGCATCCCGAAGGTCGACAAACTTTACCCCTTTAACCACCCTGCCCTCCCTGACATCCAGGCAGGGGATTATCTTCACCTCTCTCATCTTAGAAGCTCCCTAAACTTGATTAGACCCTGATATTCCATAATCGTGCTCATCGCCCGATTCTCAGCCTCAATACCAGCCTCCTCGGCGGCGGCTACCGGATTCAAGCCACCCAGGAGAATCACCCCAATCCGATTAAGCGCCACCGGGATTTCAGACACCGGCTCACTGGTACTACCCATGACCAGCACCCCGTTCAGCCCGGCCTTATTCAGCTTGGCGACTACCTCTTCGGCGACGGGCCGACACAGGGCCGGTATCTCACGAAAATTAGCCAGTAGCTTGCCATCACCACTCCGGGCGACCTCAGCCACCGAGGTCATCTTAGCCATGATGAATACCTCCGACGGGTCAAGCGATGAGCCGGCGTAGTGAATCAGTTCTACAAAGCGCAAAGGCCTGTGATTTCTAATCTGCAGGATACCACCGAACCTGGAGTCCATAGGCACCCCAGCCTTAAGCAGGGCGCCGTTGACCACGATGCTGCACACCGTGGCTAAGGCCACCTTGCCCTGGGGAACGATTAACTCACCAATGGTCTCCCCTTCGCGGGCGACGGCTACCAGGTCGCTGACACACAGCCCGGCCTCGAACGCCGGAGCCATAGCGGGCAGCGCCCTCCGGAAATTCTCCTGGCTGAAAAAGGAGACATTGACCGGAACCAGACCGGTATGACGGTCCAAATCGAAATCGGTGTGGAAGGCAAGTAATTCAATCCTTGAGATAGCAAAACCGACCTTATCTCTCACCAGGGCGCTCTTTAGTTCCTCCATTCCCGCCTCGGTAATCAGGCGGCCATCGCGCCCTATCAGCCGGGTCAGGCCGCGCTCATCCATAAGCTTGAGGTGATACCTGACCGCCCTTTCCCCCAGCTCAACACCCAGGTCTTTCAGGCGACGGGCGATAATCCGAGCCCCCAGGGCCTCCTGAGAATCGCTCAATACCCTGAGAATGGCAAAGACCTTGCGCTCGACGTCCTGTGTTTCAAATCCCATGGCGTTCTTAGGTTAGCGGAAACTGTTTGCCCCATCATAACAGCGCCAGCCGTTTTCGTCAACCACCCTGCTGCCCGCCGGACCGGTATTGATTTGACTATCAAGATGGCATATACTAAACCTGAAAGCAGCCCTACCAGCTTGACCACAAGGGAAGGGAGGTGTTCCCATGCCTGAGGTAGCAATTGGAAAAGTGAACGACTTTTTCGCCCGACCGGTGGTCGCCGGGATTGAGCTAACGGCAGCCGTCAAGGTAGGTGACACGATCCACATTACGGGCCACACCACTGACCTGACGCTGACCATTGACTCAATGCAGATCGATAACATGAATGTCGACCAGGCGAAAGCCGGAGACAACATCGGCATCAAGGTTACGGAACGGGTCAGACGGGGCGACACAGTCTACAAGGTTAGCGACTGAGAAAAGCCTTAAGCGCACCAAGACACCCGCCAGACCGCCCAGGCTAATTAGCGGCCAGGGTAAGAGCTGCCTTACTTCGTTCGCTAGCCCATGCTCTTTATCAAGTTAGCCATCTCAAGGGCATGTTCCGCCGCCTCGAAGCCCCGATTCCCCATTTTGGTTCCGGCCCGCTCGATAGCCTGCTCCAGGGTATCAGCCGTGATTACGCCATAGATAACCGGCAGCCCGCTCTCCAGGCCCACCCTGGCCACACCCTTGCTTACCTCAGCGGCCACGTAGTCAAAATGAGGCGTCCCGCCGCGAATCACGGCCCCGAGGCAGATAACGGCATCATAACGCTTGGACTGAGCCAGCTTCTTAGCCACCAGTGGAATTTCAAACGAGCCCGGTGCCCAGGCAACATCAACATCGCTCTCATTAACGCCGTGGCGCACCAGAGCATCCTGGGCCCCCTCAAGCAGCTTTTTAGTAATAAACTCGTTAAACCGAGAGACAACCAGCCCAAACTTAAGCCCCTTCCCCAGCAGACTGCCTTCAAATTGTCTGTTCATTACCCTCTCCTTCTCTGAGTTAATCTACAAGCCAACCCTAGCGAGCCAGTTTCCCACCGAGCACCTAGTCGCCGGGCACATTCTCTATACCCAGAGCGTGACCCAATTTTTCCTGCTTGGTGGTTAAATAGTGACGGTTATACGGGTTAGGGGAGGCGATTACCGGCACCGTCTCCGTAACCTCAAGCCCGTAACCCTCCAAAGCCACCACCTTCTTGGAATTATTGGTGAGCATCTTAATCTGATTCAGACCCAAATCAGCTAAAATCTGGGCGCCGATGCCGTAGTCACGCAGGTCGGGGGCAAACCCCAACGACAGGTTAGCCTCCACGGTGTCCAGCCCCTTATCCTGAAGGGCATAGGCACGAATCTTGTTATGAAAGCCGATACCCCGTCCCTCCTGCCTCATATAGAGGAAAACACCCCGCCCCTCCTCAGCAATCGCCTGCATCGCCAGGGAAATCTGCTCACCACAGTCACAGCGAAGACTGCCAAACACGTCACCGGTAAGACATTCACTGTGAACCCTGACCAGCACCGGCTCCTCCGTGACGATGTCTCCCATGACTAAAGCCAGGTGTTCATCAGGGTCGATATCGCTCTTGTAGGCGATAATGGTAAACTCACCATATCGGGTCGGCAGCCTAGCTTCAGCCACCCGATGCACCAATTTCTCGTGGCGGCGGCGGTGGGTAATCAGGTCGGCGACACTCACAATCTTAATCCCGTGCTCTTCCGCCATCACCTCAAGCTGAGGCAGCCGGGCCATGGAGCCGTCTTCATTCAGAATCTCACAGATAACCCCGGCCGGATAGAGACCGGCCAGCTTCGCCAGATCAACGATAGCCTCGGTATGCCCCGCCCGAACCAGGACACCACCATCCCGCGCCCGCAGGGGGAACATATGCCCCGGGCGGGCTAAATCCTCAGACCTGGTAGCCGGGTCAACTATCGCCCTTACCGTCTGTGCCCTATCAGCAGCGGAAATACCGGTGCTGACGCCGTGCTTTGCCTCAACCGATACCGTAAAAGCAGTCGAGAACCTGGAGGTATTGTCGTCTACCATCAGGGGAATCCTTAATTCGTCCAGCCGCTTG
>DUEB01000068.1 GCA_011176655.1 Dehalococcoidia bacterium
ATGCCCTGGCGGAGCTGCTTGAGGGCCGGATTCCGGTGCTGCCCAGCGAGATAATGAGATTTGACTAAGGTCTTAGTTGGAGGGGGATATTATGACCAAAAAGATTGTTATTGAGCCGATTACCCGAGTTGAGGGACACGGTAAGGTAACCATCATCCTTAACGATAAAGGCAATGTAGATAGAGCCAGGTTTCACGTTACCCAGGTACGTGGCTTTGAGAAGTTCTGTGAAGGCCGGCTCTTCTGGGAGATGCCGCATATCACCGCCCGAATCTGCGGTATCTGCCCGGTAAGCCACCACTTGGCTTCCGCCAAAGCCGGGGATGTTATCCTGGGGGTAAGGCTGACGCCTACCGCCGAGAAGCTGCGCCGGCTGCTTCATATGGCCCAAATCGTCCAGTCCCATGCCCTTCACTTCTTCCACCTGGCCAGCCCCGACCTGCTCTTCGGCTTTGACGCCGACCCGGCCAAGCGAAATATCGTGGGGCTGATTACCGAGATGCCCGAAATCGCCAAGAAAGGGGTCAAGCTGCGCAGCTTCGGCCAGAGAATAATAGAGATGCTCGGGGATAAGAGGGTTCACCCCAACGCCGCCATCCCCGGCGGCATGAACCGGGCGCTTCAACCCGAACAGCGCCAGGAAATTCTGGACCGGATAGAGGTAATTATCGCCGACTGCCAGTTCGCTATTGACCTGTTCCGGGACTACTGTGCTAAAAATCCCGAGGTGGTGGCCAGCTTTGCCGATTTCAAGAGCGCCTATCTCGGGCTCATCGACGATAAGGGCAACGTCGAGTACTACAATGGGAAGCTGAGACTCAAGGACAGGGACGGCATCACCGTGGAGGACAAGGTAGACCCGCGAGACTACCTCTCTATCATTGAAGAGAAGGTTGAAGACTGGAGCTACCTCAAGTTCCCCTATTACAAGAAGCTGGGATACCCCGGCGGCATGTACCGGGTGGGACCTCTGGGGCGGCTCAACGTGGCCGACGGCTGTAGCACCCCGCTAGCCAGTAAAGAGTTTCAGAACTTCAAGAAGCTGAGCGAAAACGGCGTCGTTCAGGGATCGTTATACTACCACTACGCCCGGCTGATTGAAATGCTCAACGCCGCCGAAGAGATAAAGTCCCTCACAGAAGACGAGCTTATCTGCGGCAAGGACGTCTGGACGAGTTCCAGCCAGATTAACGAGGAGGGGATAGGCGTCATCGAAGCCCCCAGAGGAACCCTCTTCCATCATTACTGGGTAGACAGAAGCGGTAAGATGCGCCGGGCTAACCTGATTGTGGCCACGGGTAACAACAACCTGGCCATGAACCGCGCCGTTTACGATGTCGCCCGGGAGTTCATTCACGATGGGAAGGTGACCGAAGGTATGCTTAACCGCGTTGAGGTGGCTATCCGCTGCTACGACCCCTGCCTCTCCTGCTCATCTCACGCCCTGGGCCATATGCCCCTGGAAATCACCATCCATGAACCGGATATGAGCGTCCGGCAGGTGCTGAGGAGCTAGGACAGCACCGGGAAGTCGCTATGAAAACACTGATTTTAGGTATCGGTAACTCAATCCTGGGGGATGACGGCATCGGAGTCCGGGCCGCCCAGGAACTGGCCGGTAAGATTAGCGACGAAAACGTCACGGTGAGGGACGTCGGCGTCGACGGCTTAAACCTGCTGGAGATTATCACGGGCTACGACAGGCTGATTGTCATCGACTCCATCGTGACCGAGAATGGAGAGGTGGGAGAGATATACCGCCTCAAACCGGAGCAGATTTATGCCCCGTCGGGCTTTTCGGTCTCCCCCCACCACTTTAACCTGGCCACCACCCTGGAGATAGGCAGAAAGCTGTTTCCCGGCGAGATACCGGAAGAGGTCACCGTCTTCGCCGTGGATACCGAGGAAGCAACCGAGGTCACCGAGGAAATGACCGAGAAAGTGCGCCAGGCTTTACCCGGGGTGGTGAGGCTGGTGCTGGAAGAAATTTCGGCACCGGTAGCCAGGCACTAGCCCTCTTTTTCCTCCTCAGCAATTCTTTGAGGTCTGGTCTGCTCCCTCAGGGTATCCAGCCAGACGGTTGACCTGACCTCTCGCTCCAGGAGGTATCTCAGGTAGGCTCTCATTACCGTCTCCAGCTCGCGGGACAGGAGCCGGTTTATTCTCAGCCTGCCGGCGGCACCTTCATCGCTACCCTGGAGCCAGCGGAGCACCTTCAGGGCATCAACCGAAAGGGGGTGGGCCGGGGGCTGACTCCGCTGACAGCCGGGGCAGAGCACGCCGCCGGCGCGGGGGGAGAAGAAGTTAGTCTCCGGCTTCAGGGACTGGTGGCAGGAGACACACTGCCCGAGCTGAGGTCGGTAGCCAGCCAGGTCAAGGAGGCGTAGCTCAAAGTAGCGCAGGGTTAGCTCGCGATCAGTCTCCTGGCACAGGCAGTGCATGGTCTTTAGCAACAGCTCAAACAGGGGGCGGTTTTCGTCGTGGTCGGCGGTGAACTGCTCGACCAGCTCAACGATATAGAGGGCGTAGGAGATAAGCTCCAGGTCGCTTTTCAGGGGGAAGAAGCCGTCTATGGTCTGGCTGCCGGTTACCGTATCCAGGTTTCGCCCCCGGGCCAGCGACACCAGGCTGTGGGTCAGAAGCTCAAGGTGCCCCGCCATCTTGCTCCGGGGGCGCCGCACCCCCTTGGCGACGGCCTGAATCTTGCCCAGGTTGGGGGTATAGAAGGTGAGGATTCTATCCGCCTCCCCCAGCTTGGTCTTCTTGATGATGACGGCTTCGGTCTGATAGTTACGCGGTCTGGTCATGTATTTTTGAACCTCTCCCCCTGTGTCCCCCTCTCCTTTTTAAGGAGAGGGGGAGGGATAAAGGGATGGAATCCCTCTTAATCTCCCTTTACGGAAGGGAGAATCCCTCTCAATCTCCCTTTATGAAAGGGAGAGGTTAAACTCCCCCTTTTTAAAGGGGGATACAGGGGGATTCCCCAACCCTAAAGCTCCTGCCGGCCCTCCAGGGCGCGGGCCAGGGTAACGTCGTCGGCATATTCCAGCCCAAGGCTTAAGGCATTTGGGTGAACGAGGCAAACTCAGAACTCTACCCTGCCCCAAGCCATGTCAGGACAAGCAGATGGCATCAGGGTTGAACTGCCCTGATTATGTGCCTATGACATTACTGAATATAATTCGACTTGATGGTTCTCCAGGACCATGTCCCACTCTGACATCTGCGCCTGCCACTCCGGGTCTGCCATCATCTTCTCATAAAAGGCAGCCATTTCGGTGAGGCTATCCCACTCTAACTCAAAAACGATGGTGTGCATGGCGTCGCCTCCCCCAGTAAAGGGGCGATACATCCTCATACCAGTGGTAGGCATCCCGTAGCGACTTGAGATAGCCATGAGCTTTTGATTAAGCTCCATCGCCTCAGCCATTTTACCCGGGGCAATCTTCATGATTCCTCGCTGCAGTATTTTCATTTCTAGCCTCCTTGTTACTAAAGCTCCTGCCGACCCTCCAGGGCGCGGGTCAGGGTAACATCGTCGGCATATTCCAGCTCGGTGCCGAAGGGTAGCCCCCTCGCCAGGCGGGTAACCCTGATTCCCAGGGGTATGATGAGCTTATTGAGATAGAGAGCGGTCTGCTCCCCCTCAAGGTTGGTGTTGGTAGCCAGGATGACCTCGGTTACTGAGCCATCCTCAAGCCGGACCATAAGCTCCCTGATTCTGACGTCGCCGGCACCGACTCCCTCGGTGGGTGATATGGCGCCGTGGAGCACGTGATACCGCCCGCTATAGACCCCGGTGTGCTCCAGAGCCAGGATGTCCTGGGGCTGCTCCACGATGCAAATCTTGGTGCGGTCGCGCTGCTCGTTTGAGCAGATGCGGCAGGGGTCAGTCCCGGTAACGTTAAGGCAGACGGAGCACAGCTTTGTCTTCTGTTTCAGCGACACGATAGCCTCAGCGAGGAGCCTAGTCTCCTCGTCAGGGGCACGCAGCAGGTGGAAGGCGAGGCGCTGGGCGCTCTTGGGACCAACCCCGGGCAGTCTATTAAGCGCCTGGATGAGCCCGGAGA
>DUEB01000069.1 GCA_011176655.1 Dehalococcoidia bacterium
AAACCCGGACTACGGCCCGGGCCATAACCCGTATGCTGAAAGCAATGAAGCAGATGGTGATTAAGGGGCTGCCCCTTCATGTCGCCGTGATGCACGCCGATGCCCTGGATAATGCCGAGTTGCTCAAGGAGCAGATTGTCTCCCGTTTTGACTGTAGCGAGCTATTTATCACCGAGTTTACCCCGGTAATGGGGGCTCACATTGGGCCGGGACTGATTGGGGTTGCCTTCTGTAGCGGAGACTAGATATTTAGCGGCTCCTGGCGGACCGGTTAGGGCTAAGTAACCCCTAGCGAAGTGGGGATAAAAGCTCTATAATTGGGGGTGTGAAACAGACCGAGACTGCTTCTGATGTGGAGAGACTGCTTGAGAAGCTGGGGCGGTTCCCCGGAGCCTGGGCCCAGCCCTTCCTGATTGTAGTCAGCGGCCTACCCGGAACCGGGAAGTCTTACTTCTGTCGCCGCCTGGCCCGGAAGCTAGTGGCGGTTATTCTGGAGAGTGACCACCTGCGCCGGACTCTTTTCCCGTCACCGGGTTACAGCGCGGCCGAGAGCGCCCGGCTTTTTCGAGCCAGCCACCTGCTCATTGAGCGGCTCTTGAGGCATGGTATCCCCGTCATCTTTGATGCCACCAATCTGTCCCAGTATTACCGCGAAAAGCTTTACCGTATTGCGGAGCGTTTAGATATTAAGCCGGTGCTGGTGCGGGTCGAAGCGCCGCCGGAACTGGTCTACCAGAGGCTTAAAGAAAGACAGGGCGACCCTGAGACTAACTCGGACGCTGACTGGGCCGTTTATCAACAGATGAAGCCAAGGGTTCAGCGAATCCGCCATCGGCACTATGTGGTGGATACCTCCCGGGATATCACTCCGGTGATAGACAAGATTATCAGGGAGATTAGTCGCTGAAAAGGAGATTTTGATGGAGATTAAGGTTGTAATCGGCAGTATTACCGAGATTAGGGCTGACGCCATAATTATAGGCTTCTTTGAGGGGACGGAGCACCTCGATGGCGATACGGCTGCCCTGGATAAGGCTCTGGGGGGTGCTATCTCCGGGCTAATCAGCCAGGGCGAGATTAAGGGTAAGCTTAACGAGATTACCGTTATTCACAGCCTGGGTAAGCTGGTGGCGGGCCGGGTGGTGGTTACCGGCTTGGGTAAGCCGGCGGAGCTATCCCGGGACAAGATTTGCGGTGCCGTGGCGGAGACCTGCCGCCTGCTCCGGCAGAAGGGTGCCGCGAGCCTAGCGACCGTGGCTCAGGGGGCGGGCATTAATGATATCGTTCTGGAAGCTAGTGCCCAGGCGGTAACCGAGGGTGCCCTGCTCGGTCTCTATAACTTCCGCAGGCACATGACCAAGGAGGCAGATTATGGCGAGATTAAGGAGCTTACCCTGGTGGCTGCTGGCCAGGATGAACGGCAGAGATTAGAGTCTGGCTGCCGTCGGGGCCGGGTGCTGGCTGAGGCGACTAACCTGGCTCGCGATATGGCTAACGAACCAGCTAACTATATGACTCCCGGCATTATGGCGGAGAGGGCCAGGGAGCTGGCCGCAGATTGCGGGCTTGAGTACCGCGTTCTGGGGCGGGCCGAGATGCAGGAGCTGGGTATGGGGGCGCTGCTCGGGGTGGCTCAGGGGAGCCGGGAGCCGCCCCAGTTAATCGTGCTCCACTATCGGGGGCGTGACTCCGCCGAGGTTGACTTAGCCCTGGTGGGTAAGGGGATAACCTTTGATTCCGGCGGCATCTCGATAAAGCCCTCGGAGAAGATGGGCGAGATGAAGGGGGATATGTCGGGGGGGGCGGCTGTGCTCGCCGCCATGAGTGCTATTAGCCAGTTTAAGCCTAAAATCAATGTCATTGCGGTTGTCCCGGCTACGGAAAACCTGCCCGACGGCAGCGCCTTAAAGCCGGGTGACGTAGTTACCGCCATGGGCGGTAAGACCATTGAGATTGTCTCCACCGACGCTGAGGGTCGTCTTATTCTGGCTGATGCTCTGGGTTATGCGATAAAGCTGGGGGCGAAGGGCATCGTTGATGTCGCCACGCTGACCGGGGCTTGCCGTATCGCCCTGGGTGACCTCTGTAGCGGCGCTTTTGGAAACCGCCAGGAGCTTCTGGACAGGGTGCTTAAGGCGGCTGCCGAGGCGGGGGAGCTTATGTGGCAGCTACCGATGTATGAGCAGTACAAGGAGCAGAACAAGAGTGATGTCGCCGATATCAAGAACAGCGGCGGGCGGTATGGCGGTGCCATTACCGCGGCGCAGTTCCTGGCTGAGTTTGTCGGTGATACCCCCTGGGTTCACCTGGATATTGCCGGCACCTTTCTCAGCGACAAAGAACGGGGCTGCCTGGTTAAGGGCGCTACCGGGGTGCCGGTGCGCACCCTGGTGAACCTTGTTCTGTCGCTGGCTGAGGGGGTAAAGCCTTCCCCGTGAGAACCGGCTAACGGCGCAAGCGAGTTTGTATTAAGCAGGTTTACAGGAGGCTAAGATAATGACCAAAGTAGGCGTTTTGTTGTGTGGTTGCGGTATGTATGACGGCAGTGAAGTCCATGAGGCTACCCTGACGCTGTTCTTTCTGGACCGGGCGGGTGCTGAGATAGTCTGTATGGCTCCTGATATCGGTCAGGCTGAGGTGGTTAACCATATAAGCGGCCAGGCGACTGGCGAGAAGCGGCAGGTGCTACTTGAAGCTGCCAGGATAGCCCGGGGTGACATCAGGGATATAAAGCAGGTTAGGGCGAGTGAGCTTAGTGCCCTGATACTGCCCGGGGGGCTGGGGGCGGCTAAAAACCTGTGTGATTTTGCGCTCAAGGGGGCGGACTGCACTGTGAATCCGGAGGTGGCCGGCTTGATAAGGGAGATGCACCAGGCTGGAAAGCCAATAGGCTTTATCTGCATTGCCCCGGCTATAGCGGCTAAGGTCTTGGGGGCGAAGGTAACCATAGGTACCGACCAGGCTACCGCCGCTGCCGTTGAAAGGATGGGGGGGAGCCATGTTGCCTGCCAGGTAGACCAAATTGCAGTTGATGAAGAAAAGAAGGTCGTTTCTACCCCGGCCTATATGCTGGGTCCTACTATCTCCAAGGTGGCGCTGGGTATTGAGAAGCTGGTGGCTAAGGTATTGGAGTTGGCTTCGTGATAGCGACCCCGTGGTTAAGAAGCGCCTCGTTTGGGTGGGAGGCTTAACTAGCTAGTTTTGGCTATTGACGGCTGTGGTAAAATAGTATATCGGGGTCTTAAAGAACTGAGATGTGATTTTGGACATAGGCGGTATGGTTCTGGCTGGTGGTGGGGGCCTGCGTCTGGGGCGGGAAAAGGCGCTGGAAAACCTTGGCGAAAGAAGTCTGCTGGAGTGGGTTCTGCTCCAGCTTGACTTTCTGGATAGTGATATTCTGCTAATTACTGCTCGAGAGCTGTCCTATCCCTGGTTTGAAGGTTACCCCAGGCTAAAAGTGGTCAGCGATATTTACCCCGGTAAAGGTCCTCTGGGTGGTATTTATACTGGCTTAGAGCTTTCGGATTCTTTCTATAATGTGGTTGTGGCCTGTGACATGCCCTTCCTGAATCGTGCCTTGTTGGGCTATATGGCAAGTGTTTCCGCCGGTTCTGACCTGGTGGTGCCGCGGTTTAAGGGTCTGGTTGAACCGCTACACGCTGTTTATTCCAAGGCATGCCTGGCTCCCATAGAGCGCCTGCTGAAACAGGGGATTTTGGGCATCAGGGAGCTTTTTCGTCTGGTCAGGGTAAGGTATGTCGAGGCTGAGGAGATAGACTGGTTTGACTCCGAGCACCTGAGCTTTTTCAATATCAATACCAGGTCTGACCTGGCCCGGGCCAGGGACCTGTTGAGGGTTACGGTATGATAAGTGTTGAGGAAGCACTGGATAAGGTCCTGGGCAATGTCGGGGTTCTCGATGAAGAGGAAAGCCCTCTCCTGGACTCTCTGGGGCGGGTTCTGGCTGAGGACGTGTATTCCCCTCT
>DUEB01000007.1 GCA_011176655.1 Dehalococcoidia bacterium
GTCGTGGTCGCTGACCTCGGCTACGGAGACCCGGAACTGGTTCCCCACCCGGCTGGTGATGGACTTCACCACCTGTCTCTTGCCCTTGAGGGACAGGTTTTCCGGCAGGCGGAGGGTTATCCGGCATACGCCAACGTTCATAAAGCAGGCTCCCCCGGTGCCTGAGGTCTGTCCCTACGTGATTTAGCTAGCCCTGATCTTTTGCCGGCCACTCACTCTTCCCCGAATTCGACGATCATGCCCCCGGGCTCGGTGGCGAAATAGCACCAGCGCTTCCCCTGGAAGATGCCGCCGGCCACCATCCTGCCCCCTCGTGCCTGTAGCCTGGCTACCATCTCATCGTAGTTTGAGATGGTGAAGGCGATGTGGTGCAGTCCCTCTCCGTTGGTTTCCAGAAACTCGGGCCAGGGCCCTCCCCCCTCAAGCTGCTGCACCAGCTCCAGCGCGGTTGACCCCAGCTTGGCCTGGGCGACCTTCTGCCGGAAGGGCTTGCCTACCGTCAGTTCCTCCTGGCGCGGTGCGTACTCAAAAGACTGCCAGGGTCCGAGGCCCCAGAGCGACGACAGGAACTCAATGGTTTTATCCATGTCTTTGACCACAAGGCCTATGTGACTGGGGGAAGGTAAAGCTACCGCATCTGTCTGCGCAGACATGTCAGCACCTCCTTCGTATCTTTACCCCGTTCTCGGTGAGGTGGCACCGCCCGAGACCCTGACCTGTTGGGCGTTAGCGGGGCTGAGAAACGGCGCTAAAGACAAGGACGACTTCGTCTCCACTATAATCAAGATGGTTTTCAAAGTCAATGCTGAACCTGCCGCCTCACAGATTGATTTTCCGGTTGTCTCCTGTTAATTTACAGCTACATCGGCCCTGTGCTATAATCTCCTAGTTCCCGGTGAGATGCCGGGGATAAGATATTCAGCTAATTGAGGCAAGGGGGAATAGGGTTTGGACAAAGTGAAAAAGGAAGAAGTCATAAATCAGTTTCGGCTCCGTGAAGGGGACACCGGTTCCGCTGAGGTTCAGGTGGCTCTGCTTACGGGGCGGATAAACCAACTGACCGGGCATATGGCGGCTAACCGGCATGATTACCATACACAGCGCGGCCTGCTCAAGCTGGTGGGGCGACGCCGGAGGCTGCTGGCTTATCTCAGCCGGCAGGATACGGAACGGTATCGCCAGCTGATTGCCCGGCTCGGGCTGCGCAAGTGAGGTCTTGGGAGGATTATCGATGAGTCATCTTTTTGAGTGTGAGGTGGGGGGGAGAAAGCTTACCGTGGAGACGGGGAAGCTCGCCGGCCAGGCCGAGGGGGCGGTCACCGTCCGCTACGGGGATACCGTGGTTCTGGTTACGGTCTGCGTCGGCGCCGAACCGCGCGAGGGGGTGGATTTCCTGCCGCTCACGATTGACTATGAAGAAAGGCTGTATGCCGCCGGTAAGATTCCCGGCGGCTTTATCAGACGGGAGGGGCGCCCCAGCCAGGAGGCTATTTTAGCCTGTCGGCTTACCGACCGCCCTCTGCGTCCCCTGCTGCCCAAGGAATGGCGCCGGGATATCCAGGTTATCGTTACCGTCCTCTCTGCCGACCAGGAGAATGACCCCGATATTCTGGCTGTCATCGGCGGCTCGGCGGTGCTGTCAATGTCGGAGGTGCCCTTTTACGGCCCGGTGGGTGCGGTTCGGGTTGGCTATCTAGGTGGTGAGCTGGTCTTGAATCCGACCATGGCCCAGCTTGAGGATAGCCAGCTTGACCTGGTGGTGGTTAGTACCAGGGAGGTGGTGGCCATGGTGGAGGCTGGCGCCAGCGAGGTTCCCGAAGACGTTGTCACGCGGGCGATAAGGTTCGGTCACCAGGCCAACCAGGCGTTAATCGACCTTCAGGAGCGACTGGTTGAGGCCTGCGGCAAGCCCAAGTTGGAAGCCCCGACGGTTGTTATCGACCCGGGGCTTGAGTCTCAGGTCTCGGAGATTTTAGGTGTTAAGCTCAGTCAGGCCCTGAATGAAGCGGATAAACCGCAGCGGCAGCAGGCGCTCACTGCCCTGAAGAAGGAGCTCCTGGAGCGCTTGGGGGAATCGTTCCCGGAAAAGGATGTGCTTTCCGTCTTTGAAGCTAAGATGAAGGCTGAGGTCAGGGCTAACATCCTGGAGCGGGGACGGCGGGTAAGCGGCCGTAAGCTGGATGAGATTCGTCACATAAGCTGCGAGCTGGAGCTTCTGCCGCGGACTCACGGTTCCGGTCTCTTTACCCGGGAGCGCACCCAGGTGCTGACCATTACCACGCTGGGTTCGACCAGGATGGAGCAGCGGATTGACGGTCTCGGCATTGAGGAAGCCAAGCGTTTCATTCACCACTACAATTTCACCCCCTTCTCCAGCGGGGAGGTGAAGCGCATCGGCACGCCCGGGCGTCGTGAAATTGGACACGGGGCCCTGGCGGAGCGGGCTATCCTGCCGGTGCTGCCGAAACATGAGGACTTTCCCTACACCATCCGCCTGGTATCGGAGGTCTTGAGCTCCAGCGGGAGCACCTCGATGGCCAGTGTCTGCGCCTCAAGCCTGTCCCTGATGGACGCCGGGGTGCCCATAACCAGAGCCGTGGCCGGGGTGGCTATGGGTCTGGCGACTGATGACAAAGGTAACCACGCTATCCTGACCGATATCGAGGGTATCGAGGATGCCTGTGGCGATATGGATTTCAAGATTGCCGGCACCTCTGAGGGCATTACCGCCCTGCAGATGGATACCAAGCTTAAAGGCGTCGGTTTTGACGTCTTAGAGCAGGCGCTGGCCCAGGCCCGCCGGGCTCGTCTGGTTATTCTGGATACCATGCAGAGTACGATTGCTGCCAGCCGTACCGAGATTAGTCGCTACGCCCCCAGAATCTATCGGATACAGGTCAACCCGGACAAGATTGGCACGGTCATCGGCCCCGGAGGTAAGACAATCAGGGGGATTACGGAGGAAACGAAAGCCACCATTGATATCGATAACGACGGCACGGTGCTCATCGGCTCACCTGACGAGCAGTCGGCGCGCCGGGCTATCGAGATAATCGAGAACCTGACCCGGGATGTCGAGGTCGGCGAGGTCTATACCGGTAAGGTGACCCGTCTCATGGACTTCGGTGCCTTCGTCGAGGTTCTCCCCGGTAAAGAGGGCCTGGTTCACATCAGTGAGCTGGCCGACTACCGCGTGGCTAGTGTTGGGGATGTGGTCAAGGTGGGTGACGAAATCATGGTGAAGGTGGTAGAGATTGACCGCATGGGCAGGATAAACCTGTCGCGCCGCGCGGTACTCGATGACTCGTCTAAGACGTCCGGGGCAGGGGGAAAGGACGGGGCGGCCTCGGGGTATAAACCCGGAAAGCCGGGTGGCTTTCACCGTGACCGGGGCCCCGACAAGCGTCCTCCGGGCAAGAGGTATTAGCTATGGAGCCGATTAAGGTAGCCGTCCAGGGTGCCTTAGGCAAAATGGGGAAAGAGATAACAAGCGCTCTCTGCCGTGAGCCGGGGATGCAGTTGGTCGGGGCTGTGGACATAGAGGCCAGGGAGGGCAGCCTAGCCAAGCCCGACGGCTCCGGTAGTGTGCCCCTTTCCTCGGACCTGGACAGTATACTTAAAGGTTGCCAGCCGGATGTGCTGGTGGATTTTACCATTGCTCAGGCCACCATGCCTGCGGTGCACATCGCTGCCCCCAGAGGTGTTAACCTGGTAATCGGCACCACCGGGTTGGCTGCCGATGAGATTAAGGAGATTGAGAGCCTGGCGATTGCCTACCAGGTGGGAGCCGTGGTCGCCCCTAACTTTGCTCTCGGCGCTGTGTTGATGGTGCACCTGGCTAAGCTGGCCGCCAAATACCTTGACTACGCCGAAATTATCGAATTGCATCACCACCTGAAGGCTGATGCCCCTTCCGGGACGGCTCTATCTACCGCCAGAATGATGGCCGAGGCCAGAGGTAAGCCGTTTTGCGTCCCGGAGCAGAAACAGGCCGCCAGAAGTCGGGGGGAACAGGTTGAGGGTGTCGCTATTCATAGTGTGCGGCTTCCCGGTCTGCTGGCTCACCAGGAGGTGATTCTGGGTGGGCCGGGGCAGACCCTGAGCATCCGGCATGACACCATCAGTAGAGAATGCTTTATGCCCGGTGTTATAATGGCAATTAAAAAAGTAGTTGGGCACAAGGGGCTGATTTATGGCCTCGACGTCTTACTCGGCTTGAAGGAGAGCACATGAAGGAGTGCAAGGTTGCCATTGTTGGTGCTACCGGGCTGGTGGGACAGGAGTTCATTAAGACCCTGGAGCAGCGTAACTTCCCTATGGCTTCACTCAAGCTCCTCGCCTCCGAGCGTTCGGTTGGGAAGAAGCTGCTGGTCGGCGGCCAGGAGCTTGAAGTCAAGGAGGCGACCCCGGAGTCTTTTCCGGGGGTAGATATCGCCCTCTTTTCGGCGGGTGCCGAGATTAGCCGCCACCTGTCGCCGATAGCGGCTAAGGCGGGGGTTGTGGTTGTCGATAACAGCGCCGCATTTAGAATGGTGCCGAATGTGCCCCTGGTGGTGCCTGAGGTTAACCCTGAGGACATCGAGTGGCACCGGGGTATTATCGCCAATCCCAATTGCTCCACGATTCAAATGGTGGTCGTTCTCCATCCCTTGCATAAGGCTAATCCCATTAAGCGCATTGTCGTCGATACCTATCAGGCGGTGTCGGGGACCGGCTCGGCTGCCGTGGATGAGCTGACAACCCAGACGAGGCAGGTACTGAACGGGCAGAATACCATTCCTCACGTTTATCCCCATCAGATAGCCTTTAATGTCCTGCCCGAGATAGACGTTTTCTGGGATAACGGTTATACCAGGGAAGAATGGAAGCTGGTGGAGGAGACCAGGAAGATAATGCACGCTGCTGATATTGCCCTGTCGGCGACCTGTGTCCGTGTCCCTGTCTTTACCGGGCACAGTGAGGCGGTCCATGTGGAGTTCACGCGCCCCATGTCTCCTGACGAGGCGGAGCGTATCCTGGCCGAGGCTCCCGGTGTCAAGATACTTGACGACCCGGCCATAAGCCTTTATCCTCAGCCGTGGGCGGCGGCCGGCACCGATGAGGTGTTTGTCGGGCGTATCCGTCGTGATGCCTCTCATGCTAACGGCCTGGTGATGTGGATTGTAGCCGACAATCTGCGCAAGGGGGCGGCGCTGAATGCGGTGCAGATTGCCGAGGAGATGATTAGCCGGGACTGGGTGCGTCCCAAGGAGGCGAGAAAATGAAAGAGTTGGGGCGGCTGCTGACGGCCATGGTAACCCCCTTTGACGAGAAGGGTGAGGTCGACTATGAGCAGGCGAAGAAACTGGCCCTGGCTCTCCTTAGCTCGGGGAGCGATGGGGTGGTGCTCGCCGCCACCACCGGAGAATCCCCCACCCTGCTCAAGCAGGAGGAAGTGCGCCTCTTTTCCGAGGTAAAGTCAGCCCTCGGCGGGCGCGGTTCCATAGTGGCCTATACCGGCAGCAACAGCACCGCCGAAGCCGTGGAGGCGACCAAAAAGGCGGAGCAGGTTGGGGTTGATGCCTGTCTCCTGGTCGTTCCCTATTACAATAAGCCTCCTCAGGAGGGCCTCTATCAGCACTTCAAGACGGTTGCTCAAGCCACCAGCCTGCCCTGTATCCTCTATAACGTGCCCTCGCGCACCGTGGTTAATATGACGGCGGACACGGTTATCCGTCTCAGCCAGATTGATAACATCATCGGGGTAAAGGAGGCCAGCGGTAACCTGGCCCAGATTTCCAGCATTATCAGCGGGGCTAAAGAGGGCTTCCTGGTCTGGAGCGGTAACGACGGCGACATCCTGCCTCTGCTGGCGGTAGGTGGCTACGGCGTCATCAGCGTGGTCTCTCACCTGGTCGGGAAGCAGATTAAGGAGATGATGGAAAGCTACCTCGGCGGCAATACCGGGGCGGCGGCCAGGATTCACCGGCACCTCATACCCTTAATTAATGCCATGTTTATCGTCTCCAACCCGATTCCCCTCAAGTATGCCCTCAACCATGTCGGCTTCCGGGTGGGCAGTCCCCGTCTGCCCCTTACCGAGCCTGACGAGAAAGCAGCCGCCGCTATCCGGGAGACCCTGAAAGATTACACCATTGACCTGCCGCTGTAAGAGGGGATTTTAGGCTCTCTATGCCGTGATTTGCCGGGTGCTCCTTATGGTCGGCGTGCAGTCCTGAGAAATTGCCCGTACAGGCTACAGGATAGGCGCTTTGTGGATGGTCTGCTCCCGCCGGGCACCCACCGAAATGATGCTTACCGGACAGGAAACGATTTCTTCTAGCCTGGCCACGTACTGCTTGGCTTGAGCCGGCAGCTTCTCGTAGTCCCGGATGTCGCTGGTGGGAGACTGCCAGCCCTTTAGCTCCTCATAGACGGGCTGGCATCCCTCAAGGGTGGTGATACTCCCCGGGAAGTGGCTAATCGTCTCCCCGCTAACCTTATAGCCGACGCATATCTTGAAACTCGGCAGGTCGTCAAGCACGTCAAGGCGGGTAAGGGCCAGGTTGGTTAAGCCGTTTATTCGACTGCTGAAGCGGGCCGCCACGCCGTCGAACCAGCCGCAGCGCCGGGCCCGGCCGGTAGTGGTGCCGTATTCGTGGGCCCGCTCCCGAATAAAATCGCCGGTGGCGTCGGCCAGCTCTGTGGGCATGGGGCCGCTACCTACTCGGGTACAATAGGCCTTAAAGATGCCCAGGACACGGTCAATCCGGGTCGGCCCCAGCCCCGTGCCCAGGCAGCCACCCCCCGCCAGCGGGGAGGAAGAGGTGGTATAAGGGTAGGTGCCGAAGTCGGGGTCAAGCAGCGCCCCCTGGGCTCCCTCCAGGATGACCAGCTTGTTACTATCCAGCGCTTCGGCGAGCATGGTGGTTGTCTCCCGGACAAGGGGCGCCAGGCGCTCTCCGTAGTGGCAGTACTGATGGTATATCTCATCCAGGTCGAGCGGTTCAGCCTCGTAGACCCTGGTTAGGATGGCGTTCTTACCTTCCAGAATCGGGCGCAGACGCTCCAGAAAGGCCTCTTTGTTGAGGAGGTCGCCGACTCTGATGCCCAGTCTGGCGGTCTTGTCGGCGAAGGCAGGCCCGATGCCCTTGCGCGTGGTGCCGATTGCCTTCCCGCCGCGCCCCTGCTCTTCCAGACCGTCGAGCAGGGTGTGATAGGGCATAATCAGATGGGCCCGGTCGCTCACAAAAAGGTTACCGGTCTCAACGCCTTTTTGCTTAAGCTGGTCTATCTCGCCGAGCAGTACCGCCGGGTTAACGGCGACGCCGTTACCGATGATGCAGGTGACCCCGGGATAGAAGATACCGGATGGGACGAGGTGCAGGCCGAACTCGCCGTAGTGGTTAACAATGGTGTGTCCCGCGTTATCACCGCCGGAAAAACGCACCACCACCCCGGCTTTTTCCGCCAGGAGGTCAACCACCTTGCCCTTCCCCTCGTCTCCCCATTGGGCTCCAATAACCGCAATAACTGGCATTTCCTCTCCTCTAGACTTTCCACATAATTTATAGCATAAGTAGCACCGCAAATAAAGGCGGCTGCCGCCCTGGTGCCGGTTCAGCTCCCGGGCTATTTCCTGGTTTGCTTTAGCACGTAGCGTAGCCTCTGTCCGGCGGTAACAAAACTGAAGACGGCGATGATGGCCAGGACCGTAATCAGGGCATAATCAATGCGGCTGGCGAGCAGCCCCACGGCCAGGGTAATCACCCGTTCCGGCCGGGTGAAGAGGCCCATTTTGCACTCCAATCCGATGGCTTCGGCTTTGGCCCTGATGTAGCTCACCAGAGGTGACCCGATTAGCGCCAGCGAGACAAACAGTATGCCCATAGCCGGCGGGTTGGCGGAGGACAGATAGAATATCAGGACCGCCAGCAGCAGCACTGCCTCGGAGACGCGGTCAAGCGTTGAGTCAAGGACGGCGCCAGAATGGGTGACCTGGTCGGTGTGGCGCGCCAGGGCTCCGTCCAGCATGTCAAAGAAGCCGCTAACCAGCACCACAAAGCCGGCGATAAGGAGATGCCCGGTGGCAATGAGGGCCGCCGCTCCCAGGGAGATGGCAAAACCCAGCCAGGTCAGGGCGGTGGGGGTGATGTGGGTCTTCACTAGGAGCGGCACCAGTGGCTCGGTGAGCTGGTAGACAGACTTACGAACTTCGGTCAGTTTTGGCATGAGCTCTTACTTTTCTAGAAAACAGCTTGCGTGTGTCTTCGATAATCATTCTTCGCAGCGAGAAGGTCTCCCGGTGCTGAGACCTGTCGAGCACTTCTCGGTAGAGGTCGAGCACCCGGCGGGCGACGTTTTCCCAGTCATACTCCTGGGCCTTGAGCCTTCCCCGGTTCCCCATTTCCTCTCTCAGCGTTTCGTCGGAGAGCAGCGAGGTCAGGGCTTGAGCCAGGCTCTTGGCATTTTTGGGGGGTACCAGAAGCCCCTCGGCGCCGTGGGTCAGGATACTGGCGTAGCCATCTATATTAGAGGCGACCACCGGTTTAGCGACCGCCATCGCCTCAAGCAGGACGATACCAAAGCTCTCCCAGCCGGTGGCCGGAGCGCAGAAAATGTCGGCTGTTTTGTAGTATCTGGGTAGTTCGTCGTAGCTGGCATAGCCAACGAAAACGACGTCCCTCAGGCCAAGCTTCTTGACCTGCTTCTCGTATTTATCCCGTAGTCTGGTGCCCGGCCCCACTATGATAAGCCGCGAGTTAGGGACATCTCGTTTGACCTGCTGGTAAGCTTTGAGGAGATAGTTAGCCCCCTTCCGTTTCTCGAGGCGACCGACAAACAGGATGTTTAGTTTTCCGTCGTCGAACTCGGCAATTGGCGCTACCTCAGGGGAGAAGTGTTTGGTATCGACACCGTTGGGGATGATTTTATAGTCTGCCGGGAAGTACTTGTTGACGAACTTCTTAGCCGGGTTGGATACGGCGATGTGGCCATCAAGCTTGCTGAACCACCTCTTGAAGAAGATGGGGCCGACGAAGGGCTTGGCGATGTTGTATCCCTTACCGTCAAAGGCGTGAAAGG
>DUEB01000070.1 GCA_011176655.1 Dehalococcoidia bacterium
AGCCTGGAGCCCTACTTGATATTCCTGAAAATCCTGGGTTCTTATCCCAGGGCGAAGTAGCTAGACTGTGAGGTAGTCAGGTGAAGGTAGCCATAATTGGCGGCTCAGGAAAGATGGGACGCTGGTTCGCCCGCTTCTTGCGGCAGGAAGGCTACGAGGTGGTTATAACCGGGAGGAGTGAGGGGAAGCTGAAGGAGGCCCGGCAGCAGTTGGGCGTTACCGCCACCACCGATAACCTGGCTGCGGTCAAGGGTGCCCGGGCGGTGCTGATATCGGTGCCCATAGAGAATTTCGAGGCGGTCGTTAAGCAGATTGGGCCTCACACCGAGCCGGAGCAGTTCATTATAGATGTCACCTCCATCAAGGCATTTCCGGTGGCAAAAATGCACCAGCATATAAAGGCGGGTGTGGTGCTCGGGGGGCACCCGGTGTTCGGGCCGGGGGCTAAAGATGTTGCCTATCGAAGCTTCATCCTGACCCCAACCAATAATGAAGAGAAAGCCCTGGCCCGAAAGGTTAAGGATTACCTGGAGACCAGAGGGGCCAGAGCTACCCTGATGAGCCCCGAGGAGCATGACGAGCTCATGGCGGTTGTGCTGGGGCTTGCCCATTTTATCGCTATAGCTTCTGCCGATACCCTGCTGAGCTTTGACCGGCTGAACCGGCTGGGGGCGATTGGTGGGGTTACCTTCCGGCTGCTTTTGACCCTGACGGAGAGCGTTATCTCCGAGGACCCGGAGTTCTACGCCTCCCTGCAGATGCACCTGCCCCGGCTTGCCGAAATCGAGCGGGGGTTCCAGGAGAAGGTTAGAGACTGGGCGGAGTTGGTCGCCGGTGGCGATAAGGAGCAGTTCGCCCGGAGAATGAGAGCCTTAAAAGAGAGATACCGTGAGGTAACTCCAGACTTTGGCAGTGCCTATGAGGATATGTACCGGCTTATCGAGGTGCTGCAAAAGCCGCCGCAAGGTCAGTCCAGGTAGCTTATCTCGGACGGCGGTCTCTTCTTTATGTCAACTTCTATCCCCGCCTCCCGAAACAGGCTGGCAAACTGATTGTCGCTGTACTCACCAAAGCTGACATAGCGGTCTATCCTGGCGTTTACCAGCATCTTGGCGCACAGGATACACGGGGTATGGGTGCAGTAGATGGTGCTCCCCTCAAGGCTGACGCCGTGCAGGCTGGCCTGGATGATGACGTTCTGCTCGGCGTGGATACCCCGGCATACCTCGTGCCGTGTCCCCGAGGGGATATCCTGTTCGTCCCTGAGACAGCCAAGCTCAAGGCAGTCCTTGAGGCCGGAGGCGGCGCCGTTGTAGCCGGTGGCCAGTATATGCTTATCCCGCACCGCTACGGCGCCGACGTGGTGCCGGCGGCAGGTTGAGCGCTCGGCAACCACCGAGGCTATCTTCAGGAAATACTCGTCGCTATCCGGTCTTTTCATAAAGACTCTTTCATAAAGACTCCGAAAACTCTTTTATACTATATGTTTCTCGTAAAGACTTCGAAGCCTCTTTTATACGCTTCGTTACCCCTTTATCTCAATTCCGAGATGACCCCGTTAGCTTCTTGTCTTAAGTCCTCCAGGGAGGACTCGTTGATGATGGTGAAGTCGGCCACGGCGATGGGGCCGCCCTTGTTGACATTCTCGATTTCCGCCCCGTCCCGACTGGCCGCCTCTTCCGGCGTCAGGCTGCGCTCCGGCCTCTGGCTCAGCCGGGTATGTCTCGTCCTCGGTGAAGCATAAACGGCTACCACGTGAAAACTGTCTCCATAGTAGTCCTTAAGCAGGAGGTATTCCTCCCAGGAGTAAAGCCCGTCAATGACCACATCGGCGTGTTTTAGGGCTGAGTCAATTCCGGGTAGGCTCAGCTTGGCATAGGCTGCCATGCCGTGCTCTTCCCGCAGGAGCTCCCTTACGTAGCGTTCATTCTCCTCACTCAGGGCCAGGCCCCTCTTCTCTACCTCCCGGTCGGTAATATCCCCGAACCTTACCCGGGTAAAGCCGTTGTCCTCAAATACCCTGGCTACCTCGGACTTACCGGCGCCGGCCATACCGACCACGGAGACTACTTTTCTGCTCATGGGCTATACGGGCTTCATTATAAGAGAAATAGCGCTTAAATAGCAATGAAGCCGCCCCCGACCTATGCTATAATGCGGGAAATGATAGAGACCAATCTAGCCAGCAAACTTAAAGACGGGCTGCCGGCGGAGCTGGTCGGCTTTATGCAGACGGCGGGTGAGCTGGCTGCGGGACGGGGGCAGAGCCTCTACCTCGTGGGTGGGATGGTGCGTGACCTGCTCCTGGGAAAGCCTAATCTTGACCTCGACCTAGTGGTCGAGGGGGATGCCGTAGAGCTGGCCCGGGAGCTAGCCGGGTTGAAGGCGGCCAGAATCACCACCCATCCCCGCTTCAGGACAGCCAAGCTCACCTGGGCTAGCTTTAGCGTTGATTTTACCAGCGCCCGCTCTGAGAGCTATGCCCGGCCCGGGGCGCTGCCTACCGTCGAGCCCGGCTCCCTGGAGAGCGACCTCTTTCGCCGTGACTTTACCATCAACGCCATGGCTGTCTCTCTCGATGCCAGCCGCTACGGTGCGCTGATTGACCACTACGGTGGGCAGTCTGACCTTGAGCAGAGGCTAATCCGCGTGCTGCACGAAAGGAGCTTTGTTGACGATGCCACCCGTATCTGGCGGGGGCTGCGCTACGAGCAACGGCTGGATTTCCATCTGGAAGAGGCTACCCTCAACTGGCTCAAGCGGGACATACCGAGGTTGGATACCATCAGCGGCGACCGCTTGCGCTATGAGCTGGAGTGTGTTTTTCGTGAGGCACAGCCGGAGAAGACCCTGTGCCGCGCCGATGAGCTCGGCGTCCTTACGAAGCTGCACCCGGCGCTAGCGGCTGACGGCTGGCTGGTGGATAGGTTCAGGCTGGCCCGCCGGCTGTCCCTACCCCACCCGCCCTCGTTTGCTCTCTATCTGGCGCTGCTGGCTTACCGCCTCAGCGGCGAAGAGTGCGGCGAGCTTACCTCAAGCCTCAAACTGTCTAAGCCGGTCGCCCGGATAGTGCGTGATACCGCTACCCTTAAGGCTAAAATCAAGACGCTTTCCTACCCTGAGATTAAACCCAGCTACGTCTACCGGCTCCTGCACGGTCTTTCCCCTTCGGCTATTGTCGCCGGTTCCATAGCGACTGCCTCGCCGGTGGCCCGCCAGCGCATGGAAAGCTACCTTCATAAGCTACGTTATGTCAAGCCAGCCCTGAATGGCAGTGATTTGATAGGCGTGGGTATCACTCCCGGCCCCCGGGTTAAGGAACTCCTGGAGCGGCTGCGTGAGGCCAGGCTAAATGGTAAAGCAGTCAGCCGTCAGGATGAGGAGGTGTTGCTTAAAGAGTGGTTGAGTGAAACGACATAGTATATAATAAGGCTGTAACCCGGGCCGGAATAAATCTGCGAGGAGGGCTTTGAAATGGAGCTATCCCCGAAGGAAAGGAAAAGAATCTACGAGGAGGAGAAAGCACGGCTTGAATCTGAAGGAGACACGGGCTCAAGCACGAACCTGAAGCCAAACACGGCCGGCCTGCTGTGCTACCTGGGGGTCTGGGTAACGGGCATAATCTTTCTCATCATAGAGCGCAAGAACACGGTAATTCGTTTTCATGCCATGCAGGCCCTGGTCACCTTTGGCATCCTGCACATCATAATGGCTATAGCCGATACCGTCCGTAGCTGGGCACCCTGGTGGGGAGGGCCGGGTTGGAACTGGTTCTTTCAGCCACAGTGGGTCGCCGCCAATATCGTCTTCGGGGTCTTTCTGGCCATCAGCATCATACTATGGCTTGTTTTGATGTACCAGACCTATCACGGCCGCCTGTTGAAGCTGCCACTTTTCGGGGAGCTGGCCCAGAAGCTACTGGCCAAGCTGGACGGCGTCAAAGAAGGAGATTT
>DUEB01000071.1 GCA_011176655.1 Dehalococcoidia bacterium
ACGTGAGCCACCCGTGGTCACATTTTAACGGCAGCTGGAAGACGATTGTCGTTGGCCTGGGCAGCTGGCGCAGCATACGGCACCACCACCGCCCCTTCGCCAAGGCGTCAGGCAAGTCCTCGCTCGATCCGAAACGCTCTGCATTTCCCAAGCTGCTCAACGAGATGGGGGCCGTTATTGAAGCCGAGCTAGCCAAAAAGGGCCGCCGGGTTCTCATCATTGAGGGTAACATGAATAACGCCAGCCCCCAGGAGCTGGTCCAGGTAGCCGCCGGGAACCCCGTAGAGACTCACGAGCAGGGTATACCTATCATACAGAAGCAGCAGGTGATAGATGTCAAGGGCCAATCAGACGTGGTGGTCTACGGCATCGGTAACAACCGAGACCCCTATTCCAAGGGGATAAGAGACCCCTATACCGGGGAGACCCTTATCAATCCCATCCAGGTAAGAAACGTGGCCCTCTCCTACAGCTACGGGCTCTTCCAGAACATGCCTCTGGTCAAGCCGGGCGGCGTCATCATATGCTGTCACCCCTGTCCCAACAACTTTAACCTAGTTCACAATCCATCCTACGCCGAATTGTTTGACGACCTCTTGCCACACACCAAAGACCCGGTTGAGCTCTGGGAACTCTACGCCGAGGAATACGCCAACCGGCCTGACTTCGTCCACAAATACCGGTACGGCTACGCCTTCCACGGCTCCCACCCCCTGATTCTATACGGGCAGGGTATCTATGGCCTCAATTACGTTGGGAAGGTCTTTCTGGCCGGAGCCACCGACTTTGAGGCTGCCCGGAGGCTGAGCCTTGAGCCATTTGCCTCAGTGGAAGACGCCATCGCCGAGGCGGAGAATCTGATGGGTAAGGACTGCAGCATCACCTACCTGGATATGCCCCAGAGCTTCGTCACTAATGTCGAGCCGTAGCCAGTAAACAGAAACCGGGATATCCTGATACAGAAGGGACGGTTGCAAAGCCGAGGGCAGGTCACCTTGGAAAAACCAAAGTTCAAGGCGTGTCTAATTTTTGCTTCAGCAGCCAGTACTCCAGGCTGTCGGCCAGGGCGAGCCAGCTCGCCTCAATGATATTGGTGGAGCTGCCAACGGTGCGCCACCGGTTGACCCCGTCGCTGGACTCAATGAGGACTCTAACCTGAGACTCGGTGCCGATGCTCTCCTCCAGGATACGAACCTTGTAGTCAACCAGCCGGACGCTAGCCAGGTCAGGGTAGCAGCCAAGCAGCGCCTTACGCAGGGCATGGTCCAGGGCGTTAACCGGGCCGTTACCCTCAGCTGCGGTGTGCATTATCTCGCTGCCTACCCGTACCTTCACCGTGGCCTCAGAGAGCATCTCCTCAAGCTCCTCCCTGGTGGGCGGCCGCCGCCTCTTCTCCACCACCACCATAAAATCAACCAGCTCAAAGAGCGGCTCATAGTCCGGCCGCGCCCGACGGATGAGCAGTTCAAAAGAGGCTTCGGCATTCTCGTACTGGAAGCCACGGCTCTCCAGCCACTTAATCCGGCCCAGGAGCTCCTTTAGCTCCTCACCCTCGGGGGGCAGCGCCAGGCCCAACTCCTTTGCCTTGTAGATAATGTTACCCCTGCCGGAAAGCTCGGAGACGACCACCCGCGGCTGATTACCCACCCGGCTCGGTTCGATATGCTGATAGCTCTCCGACCACTTGGCGAGAGCCGAAACATGAAGCCCGCCCTTGTGACTGAAGGCGCTGGCACCGGTATAAGGCTGCGAGATATCGGGGACAAGGTTAGCCACCTCACTCACGTAGTGGCATACCTCGGCTAACCTGGCCAGCTCGTCATCGGTAACACAGTCAATCCCCATCTTGAGCTTCAGGTTGGGGATGATAGAGCAGAGGTTGGCATTGCCGCAGCGCTCCCCGTAACCGTTGATTGTCCCCTGAACCTGGCTCACACCGACACTTACCGCCGCCAGGGTATTAGCCACCGCCAGCTCACCATCGTTGTGAGTATGAATACCCAGGGGCGCGGCAACTCTATCTTTCACCGCACTGATTGCGGCTACAACCTCAGCAGGCAGTGACCCGCCGTTGGTATCGCACAGCACCAGGCAGTCGGCGCCGGCTTCAGCCGCCACCGCGAGACAGCGCCGCGAATACTCAGGGTTAGCCTTAAAACCGTCAAAGAAGTGCTCGGCATCAAAGAAAACGGTCAGCCCTTTCTCCTTGAGGTAACGTATCGAATCACCAATCATACTGAGGTTTTCTTCGAGCGAGGTCTCCAGGACCCTGGTGACCTGTAGCTCCGAGCTCTTGCCCACGATAGTGACCGTCTCCACCCCGACATCAGCCAGAGCTTTGAGGTTAGCATCCGCCTCAGCCTTAACACCGGGCTGTCTGGTGCTACCGAAGGCAACCACCAGCGACCTAGCCAGGTTAAGGCTCTTAGCCCGCTGGAAAAACTCAACGTCCTTCGGATTGGAGCCGGGCCAGCCCCCCTCAATAAAGTGGATGCCCAGTTCGTCAAGCTTGCGGGCGATATTCAGCTTGTCAACCACCGAGAAGGAGATGCCCTCCTTCTGGGCCCCGTCCCGAAGCGTGGTATCATAAAGCTGAACCGAGGTCACTTTTCTAACCCCCTGCCTTCCCGGCGACCAAATCACCCATCTCCCTGGTGCCGACCTTCACCTTGCCCTCACTCATGATATCATAGGTGCGGTAACCCTCACTGAGCACCTCGCCCACGGCATCCTCCACCGCCTGTGCTTCCCTCACCAGGCCCAAGGAGTAGCGCAGCATCATGGGGATGCTGAGAATCGTGGCCAGCGGGTTAGCCACATTCAGCCCGGCGCGGCGCGGGGCGCTGCCGTGGCTGGGCTCATAGAGCCCGAAGATACCAGCCCCCTCCCGGGGCACCCCCGCCAGGCTGGCCGAGGGGAGCATCCCCAGGGAACCAGCCAGCATGGAGGCTTCGTCGGTGAGGATATCGCCAAACATGTTGGAGGTAACCAGAACATCGAAATAGGCCGGGTTCTGAATCAGACGCATGGCACAGGCATCAACGAACATATGCTCCAACTCGACGTCAGGGTATGCCTTCGCTACCTCAGTGGTCACCTGACGCCACAGGCGGGAAGACTCCAGCACGTTAGCCTTATCCACCGAGACCAGCTTCTGGAGCCGTGCCCGCGCAAGTTCAAAGCCAACGCGAACGATACGCTCAATCTCCCGCTCGGAGTAGCTCATGGTATCAACCGCCCGCCATCCCCGCGAGGTCTGCCAGCGCTTCCTGGGCAGGCCGAAATAGATACCGCCGGTAAGCTCACGAACGAATATGAAATCAACCCCCCGCAGCACCTCCGGCTTCAGGTTGGCGGCATTAACCAGTACCGGAAAGACCTTAATCGGGCGCAAATTGGCAAAAAGCCCCAGCCCCTTTCTCAGAGCCAGGAGACCGTCTTCAGGGCGAACCCTGGCTTGAGGGTCGTTATCCCATTTCGGGTCACCCACCGCCCCGAGCAGCACCGCATCGCTATCCCGGCACAGCTTCAGGGTGTCACCGGGGAGAGCCGCTCCCGTTTTATCAATGGCCACCCCACCCAGAAGCCCGTACTCCAGGCTAAAATCATGGTTAAAGCGGCTGCCGATAGCCTTTAAGACCTTGACCGCCTCAGTCGTAATCTCAGGGCCGATACCATCACCGGGTAAGACCGCTAGCTTGAATTGCACGCTAAATCCTCCTGCTCTCAAGTCTCTTTCGGGTATAACCAATAAGCCCGCCGCTGGAAATAAGCTCCGCCATAAAGGG
>DUEB01000072.1 GCA_011176655.1 Dehalococcoidia bacterium
ATGCTGACCATCGGTGGTGACGCCAAAGGCTTACTTGAGGGGGCGCAGCCGGTCAAGACCGTGCCCAGCCACTTCTCGCCGGTGAAGCTGGCCTCGCAGTCCGACGTAGAGCTGGTCTTCGGCAGAGAGGACGAAAAGAAGTTCTACCTGGGCACCCCGCTGGATATGGAGACCAAAATCTGCCTTAATCTGGAGGAGCTGGTTAAGCGCAGTAACGGCATCTTCGGTAAGAGCGGCACCGGTAAGACCTTCCTCACCCGCCTGCTGCTCATCGGCATGCTGCAGAAGGGCCGGGCGGTGAACTTAGTCTTTGACATGCACAGCGAGTACGGCTGGGAGGGCAGCAGCGAGGCGGGGCGCAAGGTTAAGGCCCTAAAGCAGCTTTTCCCGGCTAAGGTGGCGGTATTTACCCTTGACGAAGAAAACTCAAGGCGCCGTAAGGTAAGCACGGATTTTGTGGTGCGCATCGGATACGACGAGATAACGCCGGAGGACATGGTGCTGCTGCGCCAGACGCTTAACCTTACCGAACCGGCGGTGGAGGCGGTCTACCAGCTAGCCCGCCGCTTCGGCAGAAGGTGGCTGGAGCGCACCCTGGAGATAAAAGATGCCGAGGAGACGAAAGAACTGCTCGCCGAGCTCAGCATCCACGAGAGCACCTTCCAGAACCTGAGGCGCGGACTGGCCACCATCAGCCGGCTCCCCTTCCTGGAGGCACACGCCCCAGATAATGCGGTGGGCAGCATTCTGGAATACCTGGAGCGGGGTATCAACGTTGTCCTGGAATTTGGCCGGTATACGGATGTAACGGCCTATATTCTGGTCGCTAACCTGCTTACCCGCCGCATCCATAGCCAGTATCGTGAGAAGATGGAGAAGGCGATGGGTGAGGATAGCGCTCGACCCGTTCCCCTGGTAATCACCATCGAGGAAGCACACCGCTTCCTGAACCCCGGAGTGGCCTCGCAGACCATCTTCGGCACCATCGCCCGCGAGATGCGTAAGTATAACGTCACCCTGCTGGTGATTGACCAGCGCCCCAGCGGTATTGACGACGAGGTCATGTCGCAGATGGGCACCAAGATAACCTGCCTCCTGGACAACGAGCGGGATATCGACAGTGTCCTGGCCGGGGTATCCGGTAAGAGCGAGCTGAAGTCGGTCCTGTCCCGGCTGGAGTCCCGGCAGCAGGCGCTCATCTTCGGCCACGCGGTGCCCATGCCGGTGGTAATCCGAACCCGGGAATACGGCTCGGCTGAGTCGTACCGGGACTTCAGCACCGCCGGAGAGGCTGAGCAGGATGTCGAAGAGCTCTGGGACTGAAGACTTGGGTAGGAAAAGGGTCGGCCTGGCGCTGAGCAGCGGGGCGGCCCGCGGGCTGGCGCACGTGGGGGTACTGGCAGTCCTGGAGAGACGGGGCATCCCCATTGACATGATTGCCGGCACCAGCATCGGGGCTATCGTCGGTGCCTTTTATGCCGCCGGTAAGGATATCAGTGAGATAAAAAAGGCAGTGACGGCCCTGAACTGGCGACAAATGCTCTCCCTGGCTGACTTCACCATACCGACCAAGGGTTTCATCAAGGGTAAGAAGATGACCGGCTGGCTGAAGTCGGTCATCGGCGATGCGGACTTTAAGGACTTAAAGATGCCCTTTGCCTGCGTGGCTACCGATATTGAGACCGGGGCAGAGGTAGTTATGAAACAGGGCTCAGTGGTGGCCGCGGTGAGAGCCAGCGCTTCCATGCCGGTGATATTCAATCCGAGCAGGCTTGGGGGGCGGTATCTGGTGGATGGGGGGCTGGTTAATCCGATACCGGTGCGCATACTCAGGGAAATGGGCGCCGAGCTGGTTATCGCCGTAAGTGTGGTGCCCTATCTCAGTGACCGTCTTAAACCACCGGACGCCGCCGGTGCTACAAGACCCAAAGAGCCAAATATTCTCGGTGTCCTGATACGGATGATGTACATCGTGGGCTATCAGGCGGCGCTGGGGGGACTCCGCGAGGCTGATATTATCATCGCCCCCGACGTCGCCCATATCCGCCCCGAGAATTTCAACCGCGCCCGTGAGTGTATCCTTCAGGGGGAACGCGCCGCCCAGCGGGCTATCCCCGAGATAGAAAGGCACTTGCAGGCTTAGCCTTTCAGCCCGGGAACAGTTGCTCTCCCCAAAGCCGCGGCAAAGCTTGACAGCAGGGCACCGGTATGCTATGCTCTTATTGCAAATAATAAGCATTTGCAATAGATAACATGGTTACACGAGAAAGGTCGCTACGTAGTGAGCATAAGGCGCTAAGGTCAGCCGGCTTTAGGCTGACCAGTCAGCGGGCCCTGATTCTGGATATTATCAGCCAGGGACACGGTCACCTGGATGCCGACGAAGTCTACCGCCTGTCCCGGGAGAGGCAGCCGAATATCAGCCTGTCCACGGTCTACCGAAACCTGCAGGCGCTCAAGAAGCTGGGGCTGGTCGAGGAGCTACACTTTGATGAGTCTCATCATCACTACGAGGCCAAGCCGTCGGCGGAGCACCACCACCTGGTGTGTCTGGGCTGCGGCAAGATTGTAGAGTTTGGCTGCCAGTTAAGTCACAAGCTGAGGCAGGAGATAGCTCGCAAAAAAGGCTTCGAGGTCACCGGCGTTGAGGTTCACATGACCGGCTACTGCTCCAAGTGTCGTCGGGAGAGGAAGTAGGCTCTCATCTGTGCCGGGCATCAGGCATCTTTATCCGGCTAACCGGGGCGGCCAGGCCTGATTTGATAGAGAGGAAAACGATATGACGTTGAAATCCCTGGGTGAGATGCAGGTTGGTGAGAAGGGCCAAATAAGCAGGGTAGCTGGCGGCGGGCAGGTCCACCGGCGCCTCCTGGACATGGGGGTTATCCCCCGGACGGCGGTGGCGGTGGAGCGGATAGCGCCCCTGGGAGACCCGATATGGATCAGGCTCCGGGGCTATCAACTGTCGCTACGCAAGCATGAGGCGGCTAATGTGTTCGTGGAGGTAGCATAGATGGCAGGTTATCGTATGCCGTTAGCCATGGTGCCTCCGGGTGAGGCGGTGACGGTAGCTGACATACGGGCCGGTCACGGGCTAGCCCGGCGGCTGGCGGATATGGGTTTAACCCCGGGGACGGTTTTGAAGGTTATCAGGGGGGCCGGGGCCGGGCCGACCCTGATTGATATCAGGGGCACAAGACTGGCGCTGGGTTTCGGCGTGGCGCAAAAGGTCATGGTGGAGAAAGTCGGTGGCTAAGAAGATAACCATTGCCCTGGCGGGAAACCCCAACTCGGGAAAGACCACGGTATTCAATAATCTCACCGGCGCCCGTCAACATGTGGGGAACTGGCCCGGGGTGACCGTAGAGAAAAAGGAGGGGAGCTACAGCTACCAGGGGTATGAGGTCAGGGTGATGGACTTGCCCGGGGTCTACAGCCTGAGCGCCTACTCTCCTGATGAGGTGGTGGCGCGCAATTTTATCCTGGAAGGTAGCCCCGATGTAGTTGTCGATATCGTGGACGGGTCAAACCTGGAGCGAAACCTCTACCTTACCGTGCAGCTAATGGAGCTGGAAGCCAAGCTGGTGGTCGCCCTCAACATGATGGATGTCGCCAAATCCCGGGGCTATGAAATTGATGTCGACGGCCTTTCCCGGGAGCTGGGAGCGCCCGTGGTGTCCATGATAGCCAAGAAACGAGTGGGACACCAACGGCTGCTTCAGGAAATAGTGGCCGTTTTTGAGCAAAGGAATACTCCGGCCA
>DUEB01000073.1 GCA_011176655.1 Dehalococcoidia bacterium
CCGAAGGCTATGATTACGATGCCGGCCACCCTCTGAAGGGTGGCGAGGTGGGCGCTGACGGCGAGCCCGGCCAGGCCGGCTCCGGCGCCCAGGATAATAAAGACCACGGTAAAGCCAACCACGAAAGCAAGTGAGTGGAGGAATATGTGGGCGCTTCTTTTATCGGTCTTGGCTTCGAGGATTTCCGGGCCAGCCAGGCTGGCTAAGTATACCGGCACCATAGGCAGGACGCAGGGGGACAGAAAAGACAGGAGTCCGGCAACAAAGGCAGCTAAAATTGATATATTTTCCATGGTTCCTAATCTACGGCGGTAATGTCATCAATGTTAACCGATTTGGCTGTAGCTTGGCAAACTTAGCGGCGGGGCGGTATCGTTTATCAGCCTCAGAGTTACTCCAGGCTGGAAATAGTCCGCCCGATCGCTGTAGAATATGGCAGGAGGTAAGATAGTGAAACCGCTGAGTTACACCCAGATTTCCTTGTATCAGACCTGCCCCCTGAGCTACAAGCTGCAGTATATTGATGGCCTCAGGCCTAAGGACAAGTGGTATTTCAGCTTTGGGAGTACCCTGCACCTCTGCACGGAGTACTTCTTCAAGGTTAAGGTGCCCCCGCCGCCGCCGCTGGAGGCGCTGCTTGATTTTTACGAGACCAATTGGCTTTCGCAGGGGTATGAATCGGCGGAAGAAGAAGCTAAATACCGGGCTTACGGCCGGGAGATACTGACCAGGTTCTGGCAGATTCATCACCCCGATTTTAGAATGCCCCTGGCGGTAGAGCGCATGTTTTACATTGACATTGAGGGGGTAAAGCTAAGGGGCTATATTGATAGGGTGGACAAGCTGGATAGCGGCAGCCTGTCCATTGTCGACTATAAGACCAATCAGAACCTGTTTACCGTGGACGACCTGGAGGCAGACCTTCAACTGACGCTGTATCAACTGGCGGTGCAGGAAATCTGGCAGCTTCCCGTAGAGAAACTGACGCTTTACCACCTGAGGTCGAATACCCCGTGTAGCTGCGGGCCGAGGGAGCCGTCGCAGCTGGACGCCGCCCGGCGGATGGTGCTGGAGGTCGCCGAGAATATCACTCAGGAGAAATTCCCGGCGGTCGAGAACCAGTACTGCCCCTGTGATTTCCCGGAGCACTGCCCCTACTATCGCCAGCAGTACATGGAAGCCAGACCGGAACTGGCCAGTCAGGGTGTCCTGCCGGGGCTGGTAGCCGCCGAGGCGGTTGAGGAATATGTGGTGCTTCAGTCCCAGATAAAGGAGCTGGAATCACAGCTCGAAGAGCTGAGGCAGGTGATTATCGACTTCTGTCAGGCTGAGGGGCTAAGCCGCGTCTTCGGGCAGGAGCATGCCATTACCTGTAAGATGATGGAGAAGACCGGCTTCGATGAAGACGAGGTTAAGGCTTTACTGGAGCCGGTGGGGCTGTGGCCGCAGGTGACTAGCTTTGACCCCGCCCGGCTCAAACGGCTTCTCGATGATGAAGGAGTAGCCGAGGATATTAGAGATAGGATAAAGGCCTTAAAGCAGGTAATCGCTACCTTTCCCCGGCTCTCGGTTAGAAAGCTGGCTACAGAGGAGTAGGCTTTCCTTATTCTCAGGCGCTAGCGGCGGCTTAGAGAAGGGCGTCGAGCTTGGGCTGCAGGACTCGTTCGGGCACGGCACCGATAACGGTGTCGGCTGCCTCGCCGTTCTTGAAGAACATCAGGGTGGGTATGGACATAATCCGGTATTTGGCCGCAGTCTGCGGGTTTTCGTCAACGTTGAGCCGGCAGAACTTGACCTTACCGTCGTACTTTGCCTCCAGGCTCTCGATGACGGGGGCCACCATACGGCAGGGGCCGCACCACGGCGCCCACAGGTCTAACAGCACCGGCAGGCTGGACTTTATGACCTCGCTCTCAAAGGTCTGGTCGGAAACATCTATTACCATTACGCTCAGCTCTCCTTAGATTCTGTCTTACTAGTCCATAGTAACTTCTTTTGCTTTCCTGAGTCAAGGTGTTTGCTCTGGACAGGACAATGTTGACCTGGTATCGAAAAACAATTAGACTAGTGGTAGGAGAGGGAAATGCCGTTATACGAATATGTTTGTGATAAGTGTGACTACAGGTTTGAGTTGCTGCGCGCCCTGAGCGCCTCAGGCGAGGAGGCTTCCTGCCCTCGCTGTCAGAATAGGGCGCGGCGGGTGCTTTCCCCCTTTGCCTCTTTTTCCAAGGATAGTAGCGGCCTGAGCAACCCCGTAGGGGGTAGCTCCTGTTCCAGTTGTAGCTCCGCTAGCTGTGATAGCTGCCATCTATAACTAGAGGTGGGTATGTCAGCCGCTTTTAGTCCCACCAGAACCGGTATTGCCAATCTGCCCCTCCATTACGGTAAGGCACCGCGCTGGCTCTTTGACCGCATGGTTAAGCTGGCGCGGGAGATTACGGTCGCTATCGTGGCTGACTTCGGTGCCCAGGAGATGCTGCGGCGCCTGGCGCACCCCTACTGGTTCCAGGCCTTTGGCTGCATTTTAGGCTTTGACTGGCACTCAAGCGGGGTGACCACCACGCTTTGCGGGGCGCTCAAGGAAGGTATCAGAGGGCTGGAGAGAGACCTCGGCTTCTTCGTAGCTGGGGGTAAGGGCAAGACCTCGCGCCGGACTCCAGCCGAGATAGAGAGCTGGGGAGACCGGCTCTCTTTAAATCCGGAGCCGCTGGTCTATGCCAGCCGCATGTCGGCCAAGGTGGATAGCGCCGCCGTCCAGGACGGCTATCAGCTCTATCACCATACCTTTCTCTTCACCCCTGATGGCTCGTGGGCCGTTATCCAGCAGGGGATGAACGAGACCGCCCGCTATGCCCGCCGCTACCACTGGCTGGGGGAGAGGGTGGCCGATTTTGTCGCTGAGCCCCACGCCGCCGTCCTCTCCGAGGCCAGGGGACAGGCGCTTAACCTGGTGGCTTGCGAGTCGGCACCGGCTCGAAGCACCGTCGCCGAGATAGCTGCCGGTGAAAAGCCGGAGAAAGTCCTTACCGACCTTAAGAGATTAAAGACGCTTGAGCTTCCCTCACGGCACTATCTAACGACACAAGACCTTCACCCGGACAGCCTGAGCCGGATTTTATTAAGCACCTACGAGCGCCAGCCGCAGGGCTTTGAGGAGCTACTGGGGCTAAAGGGGGTCGGTGCCAAGACCATCCGCGCCCTGAGCCTTATCTCCGAGCTGGTCTACGGGGTGCCTCCCAGCTACCGCGACCCGGCCCGCTACAGCTTTGCCCACGGGGGTAAGGACGGCATTCCCTATCCGGTAGACAGGGAGACCTACGATAAGTCCATCGCCCTCTTGAGACGGGCCATAAATAAGACTAAACTGGGCTTGAGGGAGAAGAACGAGGCGGTGGGGCGCCTAAATAACCTGTGGAGGGGCTGAGGCTGCGTGTTAGGGATTATCTTAAGCGTAGCGCTTGTTACCATAGAAGGAGGCTGAATTATGACTATAGAATCGACTCAAGACAAGGGTAGGAAAGAGCTATTGGCCCGGGTGACCAGGTTGGTTGATCTGGCCGACTATCAGACTGGTGCTATAGTGAGCCGTACCGTGATTGACAAAAGTATGGGCTCGGTGACCTTCTTTGCCTTTGATGAAGGGCAGGGGCTTAGTGAGCATACCGCACCCTACGATGCTCTGGTCTACATCCTTGA
>DUEB01000074.1 GCA_011176655.1 Dehalococcoidia bacterium
CTCAGCAGCACCGAGATAATCATGGTATTCCGCGAGAAGGTAATATTGTGGGAGTTAACCTCCCAGCCCTCAGAGATTGACTCGGGGAGATGCTCGAATACATCGCCTATCATCCTGGCAAGGGACTCCTGGTCTGTTTCCAGAGCCAGATGAGGAACCACCCCTCTCTCCTCCGGATTAAGGTACTCCACTAATATTTTATATTCGTAACGATGCCCCTTCATTATTATCCTCCCCCGGTTGGATTTCTTACCTCCTTCAGTCTCCCGCTATCTATTATAGTCAAAGTCCGGGACTATTCAATCAGCACTCTCCTAGTCTCTAAGGCGAATCTCAGCGGTGTCGTCGGGCAGGAAGTGAACCTCGATACGGTGTCCCCGCATAGCTAGCAGCTCCACCTCCGAAACCGGCTCACCACCGATATACACCTCGCGGAAATACATACTCCGAAGCGTCTTGATAATCGTGCCCGTTTCCTCGTCGACGGCTCTGGGCTCTCTAATCGTTATCCTCTTGAAAGACCCCCGGTCGCCAGCTATCATAGCCGCTTCGTCGAGAACGCCCCTTATGAACCGGTCGCCTTCCGCTTCCATTAAAACCCCGTAGCGCCGTGATTACCGCCCGCCACCCAGCCTGAACTCCCAGCGGCAGCATATATCATCCTTATTCACCCTGGGCGGTGCTTTCAGGCACCTGACCTCTATGTCAGGGTTAAAACAGGCGGCATAGGCTTTAAGAATCCTGGGTTCAACCAGGGTGCAAATCTCATTTTCCCTGCCCTCCCCCTCCTTCTCCAGAGCGGCTAAAGTGGGGCAGTAGCTAACCGTAAACAGGCCATGACTCCTGTCCTTGACCTCCATGCGGCACTCCATAAGCTGAAACCAGGGGCAGAGCTGCAGGGCCTTCATGAGAGCCGCGACATCATCCCCCTGGATTTTCAGCCCGCCCTTGATTTTTGACATCTCGTAGCGGCAGACGCGCTCCCAGGCCTGTATATCGCAGGCGAGAGCCTCTTTGTTTCCCAGCCTCTCCTTCACGGTAAGATACCAGAATCCATCCAGGGCCACGTAGAGCTTCTGGTACAGCTTTGATAACTGAGCCAGCGTAGCGGGGGAGAAATCGCTGAGTTTCAACTCAGGACGGAACTCGCCGCTGTAGTCACGCAACCTTGGCAACGAAGCCTCCTTTAAGGCAAGCCGCCTGACCGGTAAGCCCGGAAAATGCCACTGCTACCGCGGGACACAAAGCCGCCATCAGCCCGACAAACGACCTTGGGGACGGGGTTACTCCTTTGGCAGCCGGGTCTCCTTCTCCCCCCCATCCAAAGAAGCCGCCCCGGAGGGCGAATCTACTGAGTGCTCTGGGGCGCTAAAGGGAGAGTAGCCCCTGGAAACCTGCCGGCCATCCTCTATGATATCGAGCCCAACGCCGCACTTCAGACACACCTGATGTCGTGGGAAGCGTAACGCCCACCCGAAGTAGCGGGTTCCGCACTTGGGACACTTGCCCTCCAGCATGCACCTATCATACCAGAAAGGCTTTCTCAGGGGTCAAGCCCCCATTTTCGCAAAGTGGGCGCTTTTCCTAGCTGCACAACGCTGCCAGATTACGGTATGCGCAGCTTTTCGGCAAGTTTCGAGGTATCCTGCTAGTTACGCCCGGTTCCGTAAGCCGCCAAGACAGACTTCTAGCCGAAAGACTACTGACGTGGTAAAATGAGGCAGCATGACGGATGACGCCCACGAGCAGATAGATAATTTGTTTGCCCAGGTTAGACTCTACCTGTTAGAACTGAGACAGAGCAACCCGCAGACTGTTGCCGAGCTAAAGTCGCTGGTAAGTCAGCTGGAGGACTGCGTGGAACGGCTGGTCATTGACTCACTCAGACTGAAGAGCCTGGAGGCTAAAGCCAGAAGGGTAACCCAAACCAGAAAGAAGCCCCGGGAAAAGACCGGCAATAAATAGCTACACAGTAACGATAACTAATACCTGCGGTCAGATAAGCCCGTCGCCGATAGTGGTGACACTGCAATCTGATAACTCCAGCCCCGCCGGCTAGCCAGAAGACCGCCATTTTACAGGACTGCCCGGAAAGGAGGCTGCCTCTTGACTGATTTGGCCGCCCTCGAAGAAAAGCTGGGGGTCTCCTTCAACGACCCGTCACGGCTGAGGCAGGCCCTAACCCACAGCTCCTACGTTAACGAGAACCCCGGCTCAGCCCTGGACTGCAACGAAAGGCTGGAGTTCCTTGGCGACGCCGTCTTGGGCCTGGTAATCAGCGAAAAGCTGTACCGGGACCTGCCCCAGGCCGACGAGGGGGAGATGACCAGGCTCCGCGCCGCTCTGGTTAAACGAGACACCTTAGCCCGGCTGGCTACGGCCATCAGCCTCGGCGATTACCTGTATCTGGGCAGGGGCGAAGAAGCCAGCGGCGGGCGTAGCAAAAAGGCTAACCTGGCCAGCGCCCTGGAAGCCCTGATAGCCGCCGTCTTCCTCGACCAGAGCCCGGCTGCCACCGAGGGCTTTATCCTGAGGCTATTCAAAGAGGAGCTGGCGAGGGCACTCAGCCAGGGTGGCATCGTCAGCTATAAATCCCAGCTCCAGGAACTCCTCCAGGCCCGAGGACAGCCCCCGCCCGTCTATCACCTAATGGAGGCAAGCGGGCCGGACCACGAGCTACGCTTCAGCGTCGAGGTGCGCGCCGGCAACACCGTCCTGGGACAGGGGACGGGTAAGAGTAAGAAGCTGGCCGAGGCGGCGGCTGCCCGCTCCGCACTGGAGCACCTCCCGAACTGACCTGCCTTCCAGGCCAACTTTACACCCTGGTATCCCTTTGCTAAACTTAACCCTAGAAGCGCAAGACCAATACTCAAACAGAGGTGCTACCATGGGGAAACGAGACTATCGGCACAGAGAACCCAAGAAAACAAAGAGGTCAGTCAAGAAAATCTCGGCTGAGACCATCCTGCAATCTCCACCCACGGTAGAAGTAATTAAAAGGGGAAAGAAGGAAACCGAGACGGAGGAGTAGGAGATAGCCGCTTACGAAGCGCTTTACCGCAGCGGAGAGCTCAGCGCCAGGGTAGCAAAGGCCAAGGAGATACTTCGGGCGTGTCACCTCTGTCCCCGTCACTGCGACATAGACCGTCTCGCCGGCGAAAGCGGGCGATGCCACCTTACCCAGCAGGCAATGGTCTCCAGCTACGGCCCCCACTTCGGGGAGGAAAGCCCCCTGGTCGGCCGGTATGGCTCAGGCACCATCTTTTTTAGCTACTGTAATCTGGGCTGTCTTTACTGCCAGAACTATACCATCAGCCAGTTGGGCGAAGGCAGCCCTGTCAGCAGCCAGGAACTGGCTGAGATGATGCTCTCCCTCCAGAGGCGGGGGTATCACAACATAAATCTGGTAAGCCCCAGCCACGTCGCAGCCTACATTCTGGAGGCGCTGGAAATTGCCGCCGGCCGGGGGCTCAAGCTGCCTCTGGTATATAACACCGGCGGCTACGACTCTATGGCCACCCTTAGATTGCTGGACGGGATTATTGACATCTACATGCCCGATATGAAGTATTCCGATGAGAAGACTGCGGAGCAGCTCTCCGGGATACGGGACTACCCCAGAGTAAACAGGGCCGCCGTCAAGGAGATGCACC
>DUEB01000075.1 GCA_011176655.1 Dehalococcoidia bacterium
AGAAATAAAACAAAAATAAAGGAGGCAAGAAATGCCAGTATGGGGTATTGTTCTAATCGTAGTGCTCTTAGCTATATTCCTCCCCGCGTCAATTAAAGTTCTTCGGGAATATGAGCGCGGGGTCATCTTCCGCCTGGGCCGGCTGGTCGGCACCAAGGGTCCGGGTATTTTCGTCATCATACCCTTCGTCGACCGCATGGTAAAGGTTGACCTCCGCATAATAACTATGGATGTGCCCTATCAGGAAGTAATCACCAGGGACAACGTCACCGTCAGGGTAAATGCCGTCGTCTACTTCAGGGTGCTTGATCCCGAAGCCTCGGTGGTCAAGGTTCTGGACTTCATCAGAGCCACCTCACAGATATCCCAGACGACGCTGCGCAGTGTCCTGGGACAATCAGAGCTTGACGGGCTACTCTCGGAGAGGGAAAGGCTCAACCAAATCCTGCAGAAGACAATCGACGAACAGACCGACCCCTGGGGGGTCAAGGTTACCGCAGTAGAGATTAAGGAAGTCGAGCTGGCGGAGACGATGAAGCGTTCCATGGCCGCTCAGGCCGAAGCGGAAAGAGAAAGACGAGCCAAGATCATCCACGCCGAGGGCGAACTCCAGGCTTCAGCGAAACTGGCTGAAGCCGGACACATAATTGGTCGAGAGCCGACTACTTTACAGCTACGTTACCTGGAAACACTGACCAACATCGCTGCGGAGAAAAACAGCACTATAATCTTCCCCCTGCCCATAAACATCTTTGAAGCCTTTACTAATATGAGTAAGTTAGGTAAGGCCTTAAGTTCGGGAGAAGAAGAGGAGAAATAGAACCAGCTAGAGAACATAACCCCTTGCGGGTTAGTTCCTCTAAAGCGCAGTCAGGATTTTAGTGGGGGTGGACTTGTCCCCCCCACCCTCTCTGTGGTGGGGGTGGGGTAAATCTAATAAGCCGAGTAAGGCGAACGCCTATTCCGTCTGGTGGCGTAGAGTTACCTCGCCGGCCACAATCCGGCTCAGGCTGCCGTCCGGGCGACGAAGCAGCAGGCTACCGTCCCGGGCTACCGACTGGGCTATCCCCACCTGAGTGGCACCGCCGGACTCCACACGGACCTCTTTCCCCAACGTAACCAGGCTATCCCGCCACTCCTCATAAAGCGAAGCACCCGCCAGAAGGGCCAGGTAGCACCCCTCAAGCTCGACCAGGAGTCTTCTAGCTAGACCCGGCAGTGATACCCCACTCCCCAGCTCATCGGAAAGGCTGGTCGCCGTGGGCGGTATCTCCGGGAAATCCGCGACCCTGAAGTTAACATTCACGCCGATGCCGATAACCGCATAGTCCACACTACTCCCCCGCACCTCGCTCTCCACCAGGATGCCCGAGACCTTTCTATCCCCGACCAGGACATCGTTGGGCCATTTAAGCCGGGGCTTAAGGCCGGTAACCGCCTCGATGCTGCGGGCTACGGCTAACGAGGCCACCATGATGAGCGAGGGTAGCTGCGCCACAGCGGGATACAGCACCAGCGACAGAGCGATACTGCCATTAGGCGAGAGCCAGCTCCGCCGCAGCCGTCCCCTCCCCACCGTCTGCTCCCCGGCAATGACCACCGTCCCCTCCTCGGCTCCCCGCCGGGCCTCTTCCTTAGCCAGCTCGTTGGTTGAGGTCACGCTGGGGTAGTAGATAACCCGCCGCCCGATAAAGCGGGTCTCTAAATCCTGGGTAATAGCTTCAGGTGAGAGGCTAGCTTCCATAAGTAGCGCCGTAAGCAAGAATTGAATTACTATGAAGGTAGTAAATGCCGCCCCGCCCCGATAAGCTCGGCTATGTCCGTTACCCCCTCTTTCCTCATAAACTCCTCTATTCCCTCCACAACCTCAAGGGGGGCTCGGGGGTTAGCAAAGCCAGCCGTACCCACCTGGACGGCACTGGCTCCGGCCATGATAAACTCCAGGGCATCATTAGCGGTAGCGATACCGCCGCAGCCGATGACCGGTATCTTTACGGCACCAGCCACCTCGTAGACCATAGCTAGCGCCACCGGCTTGATAGCCGGGCCCGAAAGGCCGCCGGTAACGTTACCCAACAGCGGACGGCGCCGGTTAACATCAATCACCATGCCCTTAAGAGTATTAACCAGGGTTAAGGCATCGGCACCGGCTCCGGCCACCGCCCTGGCTACCTTTACTATGTCGGCGGTATTCGGGGTCAGCTTGACCAGCACCGGCAGCGATGTCGCCTCTCTGACCGCCCCGGTGACCCGGGCCGCCGGCCCTGGCTCCGAGCCGAACTCAGCCCCACCCGCCGTGACATTGGGGCAGCTGATGTTTACCTCAAGAGCGCTGATCCCGGCCACCCCGTCCAGCCGCCCCGCCAGCCTGGCATACTGGGTAACGGTCTCCCCGGCAATATTAACGATAACCGGCACCCGCCAGCCGGCCCACACCGGCGCCTTCTCTTTAATCAGGGCGCTAGCGCCGATGTTCTGCAGCCCGATGGCATTGAGCACGCCGCAGGCAGTCTCCGCGATTCTGGGCTGAGGATTACCCTCCCTGGGCTCAAGGGTCGTCCCCTTACAGACGATAGCCCCCAGCCGCTCAATGTCATACAGATGGCAGTACTCGGTGCCGTAGCCAAAGGTGCCCGAAGCCGTGAGCACCGGATTAGACAGCTTCAGGCCAGCTTTATGCCTGGGCGCCAGGTCAACCGAAAGCTTCGTCGATAGCTCCTCAGGGTAGATTAATAACCGTACCCGCGTTATTAAAGAAAAAACCGTCCCCGAACTCCCGGGCCATAATACAGGCCGCCGAAAGCCCGGTGCAGTGTGAGACACCCAGCCTCTGCACGCCCACCTCCTTCAAGGCGGCGACGGTAAGCCGCACCCGCTCCTCGGAGGCATCCATGAGATGACAGCCACCGAGCACGGTATAGACCTCCTCTACCCCGGTAAGCTGGCGGGCGTGATACAGGGTGTTGATAATACCCCGGTGAGCACAACCCAGAATGACAACCAGTCCCGCCCCGGTCTCTATGATAAGCGCCTGGTCGTCGAGCAGCTCATCCTGCCGGAAAGCGCTAGCCTCCTTTACCAGGAGGTAAGGCTCGACCTTCTCAAACCCGGTTACCATAGGCACCTCACCGCTGGTCATGACGCCGTCACCTATCTTCACGGGTTCGGTATGCAGGTTGAAGCTGGCCCCCAGGCTCTCCAGCAGGTGACGCCGATGAGGTATGCCAATATAACGGTAATCCTGACCCTCACGACCGCTGTACTTATCCGCCCAGATATCGGGGTGGGCTATTATGGGGACAGTTTTGCCCATCTTACTCAGGATGTGAGGCAGGCCGCCGGTGTGGTCATAATGGCCGTGGCTCAAGATAATCCGGTCGATTCGGCTGAGGTCGATACCGAGAAGACTAGCGTTAGCGGCGGCGGAGATGCTCTGCCCGGCATCGAGCAGCACCCTCAAGTCCCCGGTCTCAACCAGGATACTCAGCCCCCACTCACCCAGAAAGCACCCCAGACCAGCCGTGTTTTCACTCAAGGTTGTGATTTTAAGTCCCATGTTAGCCCCTGAGGAACGATACTTATGTTAAGTATAGGCTATATCTCTCTGGGGAGCAACTCCCGCCTGGTGAA
>DUEB01000076.1 GCA_011176655.1 Dehalococcoidia bacterium
AAGGCACGCGGCCCCAATACCAGCGTCAACAGCCTCTGTGCCAGCGGCACCGATGCCATCGGCACAGCCCTCAATTTCATCCGCTTAGGTTATGCCGACGTCATGATTGTCGCCGCCTCCGACGCCTCACTGGACGAGATGACCGTCTCCGCACTCAGTGTCCTGGGTGCCCTGACCAAAGAGCCAGACCCGGATAAAGCCAGCCGTCCCTTTGACCTTAACCGCAACGGCTTCGTCTACGGGGAGGGCTGCGGGGTGCTGGTTCTGGAAACCCTGGAGCACGCCCGGAAACGGGCCGTCCCCATTCTGGCTGAGGTAGCCGGGGTCGGCTGGATATTTGACGCCTTTGATGCCACCGCCCCCAACCCCGAAACCGAGGCTCTGGCTATGAAAAGCGCCCTCCGAAACGCCGGGGTAACACCGGACGAGGTTGACTATATCAACGCCCACGGCACCAGCACCAAGCTAAATGACGTCAGCGAGACCAGAGCCATCAAGATGGTCTTCGGAGAGCGGGCCTACCAGATTCCCATCAGCGCCTCCAAGTCCATGTTCGGTCATATGATAACCGCCGGAGGCGCCGTCGAGTCTATCGGCGCCATACTGACCATGAACCACGGCATTATTCCACCCACGATACACTACGAGACCCCCGACCCGGAGTGTGACCTGGACTACGTGCCTAACGTAGCCCGCAAGGCGGAGGTAAACGTCTGCCTCAAAGACAGCTTCGGTCTCGGCGGGCAGAACTGCTGCCTCGTTCTCAAAAAATTTAAGGAGGCTTAAGGATGAGCGATAGGGCATCTTTAGAACTGGCGGGCAAGGTATCGCTGGTAACCGGAGCTTCCCGCGGCATAGGCAGGGCGATAGCCCTTAAGCTCGCCAGCCTGGGAGCCAAAGTGGTCATTTGCGACATAGCCGAAGAGACCGCCGAGAAGGTCGTGGCCGAGATAAAGGGACAGGGAGGAGACGCCTTCAGCGCAGTTGCGGACGTGAGAGACAGCGAAGCCGTCAAGGCTATGGTCGAGGAAGTTACTTCCCGCTGGGAGAAGATTGACATCTTGGTAAACAACGCCGGTATTAACCGGGATACCCTGCTCCTCAAAATGTCCGATGAAGCCTGGGATGCCGTCATTGATACCAATCTCAGGGGAACCTATGCCTGCACCAAGTTCGCCCTGCGCTCCATGATGCGGCAGCGCTGGGGACGTATCATAAGCATGGCCTCGATTGCCGGAAGAATAGGTAACGTGGGGCAGACCAACTACGCCGCATCCAAAGCAGGCATTATCGCCTTCACCAAGAGCATCGCTAAAGAGGTGGGCTCACTCAACATAACCGCCAACGCCATTGCCCCGGGCTTTATCACGACTGAGATGACGGACAAGATGCCTCAGGAACGAAGAGAGGCGGTTCTGGACTTTATCGCCCTGAAGCGCTACGGTAAACCGGAGGATGTCGCCGAACTCGCCGGCTTCCTGGCCAGCGACCGGGCCAGCTACATTACCGGTCAGGTTATCGGTATCGACGGCGGGATGTTTGCTTAGCCAGTAAGGAAACTTATCTCAACCACCGATGAGACCACCACCCAGGCCACCACCCATACAGCCCTGACGCCCAGCGCCCGGCCCCGCCTGCTCAATGTTCGCCTTGAGCCATTCCTCAAGTCCCTCTCGGCTCTTGTCTAACGGCTCCTGCAGCCTCTCGATATTGACACCAAACAGATAGCTGGTGGACTTATACATCTTGGCTGACTCCACGCGCAGGTTGAAATCTTCAATCTGTCTAAATGTTTCCGACAGGGTACTACGCAGCGACGGCTCCAGAAAGTCCAGCTTTTCACTGTTTCTCTGCCAGCTACCCAGCTTCAGCTTCTTGGGCCGTGTCTGGGTATCGAACTTCTCCAGGGCTCTTTGATTGGCTATGACATCCATGAGCAGACTGGAGGCGACATCCTGAGGCGTCTTTTCGGCAGGTTTCCGCCGCCGCATGATGAAACTCAAGGCAATGACAATAATCAGTGGTATTAGCCACGACCATTGCTCGGCCGAAGCATCAAAGGCACATGACTCGAACATATATCACTCCCCCTAACCAGAACAGAATAATCACCTAATTAAACCAGATTACGGGTAATCTGTCTAGCCCGCTAAATCAGACGTCTCAGCCAGGAGAGGGCCAGACACCAAGGAGGGTAAGACCACCGGAAGCAGCAGTTGCCGGGGTCTTATACATCACCTCGTTAGCGGGAAGACCCGGAGACGCCCGGCGGAGGGGTATCGCCGAAATAGAGCTTAAGGTGAGGCCAGGGAATCTCAATCCCCTCTTCATCGAAGGCCTTCTTTATCCTCTTTCTCAATTCCCCCGCCACATCCCACTGCTTTAAGGGCTTGGTCTCGCCCAGCACCTTAAGCTCGATGCCCGAATCGCCGAAGTTATGGACTCTGAGCACCTTGGGGGGACTCAGTATCATCGGGCCGAAGGTCTTATCATGAGTGAGTTCTTCACCAACCCGGTTTATGACCTCGGTCACCCGGTCAAGGTCTTCCCCATAGGCTACCGGGATATTCAGGTTGACCCGCGACCATTCCTTGGTATAATTACTGACCGTAGTAATCTCGCTGCTGGGTATGGTATGAACAATACCATCCAGGTCACGCATGGTAGTGCGCCAGACGCTAACGTCCTCAACCAGACCGGTAACACCGGCCACCTGCACCACATCACCTTTATTATAAAGGTTCTGAGCTACGATAAAGGTACCCCGCAGCAGATCCTTAACCACAGTCTGGGCACCGAAACCGATAACGATACCGGCCACCCCAGCCGTAGCCAGCAGCGGGGTAATACTTACGCCCACCTCGGAAAGAATCATCAATAAAGCCACGACCACGATGAGAACAGTCACCCAACGGCTGAGCACGGCGCTCAGGGTCTGCCGTCTTTTCTCCACTTCATCCCGGGCCCGACGCCCCCGGCCTCTCTGGCTGACCCACCTCCCCGCCATCCTGGGCATGAGCAGCCTTGCCAGCCGGTATAAGAGATAGGCAATAGCCAGGACAGCTATAATATAGGGGCCGTGACTCAGAAACCATCCTTCAATCGTCTGCCGGTTTACCATAGCCGCAGCGCCTTCTTCGCTACCGACTATGGCCACCGCCGCTATGGCTACGAAGCCCAGGCATACCCCGATGAGAACGCGGAGACTAAGCCGCAGCCGTCGGTGAAAGGGGCTGGGCTTTTTCGTCTCAGCCAGGTCAATCTTGTCCTCAACCCGATGCAGTAAGACCACCAGAATAATAAGCACCACGATGGACCAGATAAGTATCCACAAACCGTTAGCAGTGAACCAAGCCCACACTCTACTATCCTCCCAATTCTATGTTAACTGTATTATATTGTGCTGAGGCAGGTATTTCAAGACGCTTCCCCC
>DUEB01000077.1 GCA_011176655.1 Dehalococcoidia bacterium
ATCCTGACTGCTTCTTGAGCTCCCGGTGGGCCCTGATATAACGCCGCGCATATTCATCGCGGTTGAGGAGAAGGTCGGTAGCCAGCACCATGGGGCGTATCTTGGCAGTGTCCGCGATGAGGCAGGTAACCCCGGCGGTAATAACCATGGCGACGAAGGCACCGTTGAGCAGACTGCGGTCGGGCATACCGAAAGAGACGTTGCTTGCCCCCAGTGTCAGGTTTACGCCCAGCTCGCTCTTGATGCGCTGGGCTGTTTCCAGGATAACCAGGGCGGATTTGGGGTCGGCGCCCACGGCGAAAGCCAGGCAGTCAATGATAACGTCCTCACGGGGGATACCGGCTGCCTCGGCGCGCTCGATAATCTTATGGGCAACGGCCAGCCGGCTCTCGGCGTCTTTGGGAATGCCCGCTTCGTCCTGCACCAGGCCGATAACCGCCGCTCCGTATTCCTTGACCAGGGGTAAGACCGTCTTCAGCGAGTGTTCCTCGCCGGTGACCGAGTTGACCAGCGGCTTGCCCGGGCAGACCTTGAGGGCGGCGGCTAAGGCTTCAGGGTTAGGGCTGTCAAGGCACAGGGGCACATCTACCGCCTCCGCTACCGCCGTTACCGCCTGGGCTAGCAGGCTTACCTCGTCAACCCCGGTGGTCGCCACGTTAACGTCGATAATATCCGCCCCGGCTCGAACCTGAGCCAGAGCCTCTTCGCAGACAACCTCCAGGTTGCCCGCCCGGAGCGCTTCCGACATCCTTTTCTTACCGGTGGGATTAATGCGTTCCCCGATAATTACGGTGGGCCGGTCGTGGGCAATGACCACCTCCCTGGTAGCGCCTGAAACCCTGGTTTCCATCAGCTAATCTCCTTTCTCTTTCCGTGCACCATCCTGTACTTTCCCAGGGAACCTGCCTGGACGAAGGTGTGCATAAAATCAGGGGCACTGGCAAGTTCAATATAATTAACCCGTGAGGCCAGGGCCTGAGCCTCGGCCCGCTTGTGGCGGGAAATGAGCGCCAGTTTAGCTCCCATGCCGGCGGCGTTACCTACCTGCCGGAAGCGGTCTAGGGGCAGAGCTGGCAGCATGCCGATAGTTATGGCGCTGGCAACGTCAATATAGCTCCCGAAGGCGCCGGCAATGACTACCTGCCCGATTTCCTCATCGGTGCGCCGGTTGGTCTCCAGAAGCACCTGGATTCCGGTGCGGATGGCGGCCTTAGCCAGCTGTAGCTCACGCACGTCCTGCTGGGTGATGACGATGGCTGGCTTATCACCCCGCTCCTCCTCACTGACCAGGACAAACTCACGCTGCTTCCCGCGGCGGAGGCGGGGATGGCCCTCCACCATGCGGCCGCTTTCCTCAATTATTCCAGCCAGATAGAGTTGAGCCATAGCGTCCAGGATGCCTGAGCCGCAGAGGCCGACCGGGGGTGCCCCCTCAATGGTCTGGTACTGGATATCGTCGCTAACTAGGCGCAGCCGTTCAATGGCACCGCGGGCCGCCCGCATCCCGTCCTTGATGTGGCCGCCCTCGAAGGCCGGGCCGGAGGCGCAGGAGACGCTGGTTATCCAGCCCCCGTCTATCAGGGAGACCTCGGTGTTAGTCCCGATGTCTATCGCCAGCAGCACGCCCTCAGCCCGCCAGGCTTCGGTGGCCAGCAGCATGGACGTGTGGTCAGCGCCGACAAACCCGGCGATGTTGGGCAGCAGGTGGGTATAGGCTCCGGGAGCAATCTTGAGTCCCAGGTCGCGGGCCTTTATGTCCATTGCCTGGCTGACGGCGGGTACGAAGGGAGACTGGGCCAGTTGGTCTAGCGGCAGACCGAGCAGCAGGTGGTGCATGGCGGTGTTCCCGACGACCACCGCATCCGTGATTTCGTCCGCTTTAGCTTTAACCTGAGCGCATAAATCAGCCGCCAGCCGGTTAATAGCCCTGGCGGCCAGCTTTTGCAGTTGCCGGGCTTGGCTCGTTGAGCCTGAGGCATGGGTGATGCGGCTGATGATGTCCTCTCCGTAGCTTATCTGGGGGTTCATGACCCCCAGGCTAGCCAGAGTCCGCCCGTTACTCAGGTCAACCAGGTAGCCGGCGACCTTGGTGGTGCCCAAATCTACGGCCAGCCCCAGCTCACGGCTCGGCCAGGGGCCGAGAGAGACCACCTCGTCATCACGGACGGCGGCCTGACACTGCCACCCCCAGGCCCGAAGCCGGGGCGAGAGCTGCCGCAGGACGTCAAGGTCGATAGTACGGCAGGTTAATCGGTGCTGCTGGTTCAGCGTCTCCAGCAGGCGCTCACTGTCGCCCTGCAGGTCCGATAGCGATGGGGCCGGTAGCTCTACCCGGTAGGCGGAGACCGCCGGCTCGGGGGGGACTGCTACCTCCAGTCCCTCTACCTGGGTGCGCTGGAGGGTGGTCATCGATTCGGCGGGCACGCCCAGCTTAACGTCGCTGGCGGGGTAGGTCTGACAGGCAAGACGCCAGCCAGCCTTGAGCTCTTGAGGGGAGAAGACCGCCCGCTCACTGGACGTTGCCCGGGAGACGGTGCCCGCCAGGACTTTTACCTTGCAGGCATGGCACGTCCCTCTGCCGGAACACAGGCTGGTAATGTCCACACCTACTTGACGGGCGCAGTCCAGGAGAGACTTGCCGGGCTGGCAGCGCCCCCGGCGACCGACGGGCTCGAAATCAACGGTGTAAGCTGTCATAGGCCTCACAAATTATAGGTATCAAGACTCCAGTTCTTTAAGGTCTTGGTAGAGTTTGAGCGATTCCGGATTGGCCAGGGCGTCGATATTGGGAACCGGCTCGTGGTGAATGACATTTCTGACCGCTATTTCCACCTTTTTCCCGCTGATGGTGTAAGGGATGTCACTGACAGCGATAATCTTGGCGGGGACGTGACGGGGGGTGGCGTTCTTCCTGATGGTGGTTTTTATCTTGCTAGCCAAGTCGTCGGTTAGCTTTGTCCCCTCGGCTAGTTTGACGAACAGGATAATGCGCATGTCGCCCTGCCAGTCCTGACCGACGACGATGCTGTCCATGACCTCGCCCAGGGCTTCTACCTGGCGGTAAATCTCGGCGGTGCCAATCCTCACTCCCCCTGGCTTGAGGACGGTATCGGAGCGTCCGTAGATGATAACCCCGGTATCAGTAAATTCAACGTAGTCCCCGTGAGTCCACACCCCGGGGTAGCCGTCAAAATAGGCGCTTCGGTATTTCTCTCTATCCGGGTCGTTCCAGAAGTAGAGGGGCA
>DUEB01000078.1 GCA_011176655.1 Dehalococcoidia bacterium
AGCCGTCCCGCTCGGCATCAAACGGCCGACAGGCGGTTTCAGCTCCGTTACTCTTGGTCGACAATGCCCGGCAGGAATTGAAGGCGGCCAGAATTATGGGGATGATGGGGGCTTCAGCGCCGCCGGCAATTATTACCTTAGCCTGAGCGCTTCTGATTATCTCATAAGCCTGCCCGATGGCGTCGCTGCTGCTGGAGCACGCCGATGATGGAGAGTAGTTGATACCTTTGGTGCCTAGGGTCAACGACACCTGTATCGAGGCGGCATCGCCGGACATGGTCGGCGCCAGAACCGGACTCACCTTTTCCGGCCCGGCCTCGCTTAACACCTTGAGCTGGTCACAAATCTGGAGCAGTCCGCAGATGCTGTCACCGATGATGACGCCGGTGTCCTCGGCATTGCCGTTATCCAGCCTCAAACCAGCGGCCTCTGCCGCCTGCAGGCTGGCAGCTACCGCAAACTGGGTGAATCTGTCCATGCGCCCGGCTTCTTTAGGGCCGACATAGGTATGCGGGTCAAAGCCCTTCACCTCAGCGGCATACTTGGTCTTAAAAGCCGTGGTATCAAAGCTGGAGATATAGTCAATCCCGCACTTTCCCTTAGTGAGGGCGGCCCACATCTCGGGAATTGTCAGCCCCACCGGGCTGATAACCCCCATTCCCGTGACTACCACTCTTTTGTTGCTCGGCACCACATCTACGACCACTGGTTGTTACCTCTCCCGAATTATTAGCCTGCCATCACTTCGGCTGAGCCCTTTCTTCGGCAGACCCTACCGGCTCTCAACCGCTTCGGGTTCGCGCTCCGTCTCTACGCTTACCGGCACCTCCTCCACACCCTTGACCAGACACTCTATCATGCTGTCTGACGGATTAATGTGCGGTGGCTTCAGATGAGCCAGGTCAGCACCGGCTGCCTGCTGCTTTATCATGTAGCCGCGGAAGGCATTCTGCGGAAGCAGGGTAACCTCCAGCGGTCTCAAACCAATAAAAGCCTCCAGGTCAGCGTAGGGCGGGTCTAGCTTTACCAGCTGCTCGTGGACAGCGCCGGCCACCTCGTCAGAGGTGACGCGTCCATTTTCTTTAAGCTCGAGGTAGAGGTGCAGCACCGGCCTGTCCCGCAGCTCCTTACGCAGCGTCCACTCCCGGTAGGGAATTTTCGTATTCTCTATCGCCTGCCAGATGACCTTCTCCGTGAGCCTGGTAAAACCGGCGACATCAATTATGTCATCCACGCGGCCGTAAAACTCCATCTGAGGGATATCTATGTCGAGCTTTTCGTTGCGCAGCGACGTAATCCTGACCATATCACCCAGCCGGTATCTGACGAAGGGCATGCCGTGGAAGCTGGTGATAACCAGCTCGTACTTTTCCCCGGCTTTAACCTCGTTCAGAAGCACGGTCTCCGGCTCGTAGTCGGGGTCAGCCTTTAACCTCAGGCTCTCTTCTTCAGGGATAAACTCAAAGAAGTTGATCTGGGGTACGAAGGTAAGCCCCTGGTAGTCCCAGGTCTGTGTCGCCATAATCACCCCTTCGGTACCCGCATAGACATCCAGAGGATAGCGCCCCCACATCTCCTTGACCCTCTCCCGGAATACAGCCCCGTCCGAGCCGGTGGAGACCAAGCCTTTGAGGCTCCAGATATCCCGGGGTAGAATATCACGGCGCGCTAGCTTACTCTTTATTAGCCCCTTCAGCAATCGGAGGAGAACCCGGGGTCTACCCAGTAGCGGCCTAATATTAATGCCGTCATTCTTCTGGCTGAAGCGCTCACCGATGGCTACCAGGATACTGGACATGGCGAAAAACAGGTCCAGGCCCTCCCCCAGAGCCAGCTCAAAGCCGAGCTGCACCCTTTCCTCAAAGGACATATTCTCGGCCGCCTTTATCGGCGGTAAAAAGGCAAACACTTCGTGTGGGGCATGGTGTATCAGAGCGCCGGTGGTATAGGGCGGCGGGGCGAGGGCATAGAGGAAGGTATCCCGCCATTTGTAGCCGATTTCACCCCTCTCCTTACAGCAGGCAAAGGCCAGGCAGCCAAAGAGCAGGGCACTTATTTCGTCAAACTGGCGGGCAGTGACCGGAGCCCACTTGAAAGAATACTCGCCCGAACGACCTGAAGTATGCTGCCAGAAGAGCGGTTTCGCCGGCAGGGCACGCTCGTTTTTGGTCAGGAGAAATGGCTCATAATTGGCATAGGTGGTCAGGGGTATCTGACTCCGAAATTCGGCCACGTTTCTGGGCTTGGCGCCACGCATTATGCTCCTGCCCAGCTTACACTTCTTAAGCAGTTCCAGCTGCTCGAGCAGCAGTCTTTCCTGGATTCCCATAAAATCTTCGAGGCTCAGGTCAATAAAACCACAGCACCTCTGCCACAGCTCTTTGTCATTACCCTGGACAATTAATTCTGCCTCTTTACCCATCGTCGTCTAACCTCCATAATTAGGATCTCTAGGACCTTACCCACCGTAAGAAGCGCAGGAAAACATTGACGCTCCTTCGGTTAGGCAGCAACATCGGTGTTTCCTGGCGGTAGGCACCATAGCCGACAAACATGCGGCCAAAGAGAAATTTGTCCTGAATAATTACCAGCACGATATCCAGCGCGATAAATATCGGGGCCGCTATCAGCAGCAGTTGGGACCTGGCTACCGGAATCAGAGATAGCATGAGCAGGGTAAACCAGATGACCCCGGGATGGCGTACCAGGGCATAGAATCCGCTTTCTACCAGCTTATCGCCAACACCCTTATCAACGTATGTCTTGCGGAAGGGCAGGCTGATAAACAGCGCATGTATTAGTAATGAAGCCGATAAGACAAGCACTCCCCACCCCACCCCGGTCAGCCAGGCCGGCACCACGAGCTTGTCCGGAGACAGGCATATCATTGCCAGCGCGTAAATCAAGAGGCCACTGCCCACAGCCCAGATAACCGGCTTCAACCTCGGAACCTTCTTCAGGGCAACGAGGTCAAAGATATGGACTACAGTAAAACCGATGGCTCCAATTATTATGTAAAGCATAACACCTTCCCTAATTACTACTATCAGGGATAGCCCTGAGAATGGGAAGGTGTTAAGTACTAGAACAATGTTCTACTCCCCCGGG
>DUEB01000079.1 GCA_011176655.1 Dehalococcoidia bacterium
GGGTGAGTCCCCATCTGAAAGACGGCCATATCGTAGGCGGTAACCGAGTGCTGGATGCAGGCACCGATGAGATTCATTAGTTCCCCGATGCTGGTCCCGCCCGAGGCACTGCCGCCGAGCAGTAAGCCCTTCTCCTTACAGAATACCAGCTTCAGCTTCACATTGGCCGCCCCGGGCATACTCCCCGGATGCCTGTCTGGACCAGCCGACTGACCGACCACCACATTGTATCCCTCTCTTCTGGCGACGGCTTCCCCGAGACCGGCACAGCCAAAAGCCCGCTCGCCGATTACGGTGCAGAAAACGCCGACGGCGCCGGGGTTTGAGTAACAGATACCGTAGAGATTGGCCCCAGCTACCCTGGCCTCCCCGGTAGCGATGGAAGCCAGCATCAGACGGCTTAACTTGCCACTGAAGAACGAGACCTTTTCCGCACAGTCGCCGCAGGCGAACACGTTCTCGTCGCCCAGCGTCCGCATGTGCCGGTCAACACGGATTCCTCTGGCCAGCCCTATTTCCAGCCCGGCTGCCTCCGCCAGCCGGGTATCCGGCCTGGCGCCAACGCCGATGATAACCATGTCAGCCGAAAGTTCCTGGCCGTCTGACAGCCTGACCCCGCTAACCTTGCCGTCTCCCATGATGGACTCCACCTTCTTATTGGTGAGCACCTTGACCCCTCTTCCCACCAGCACATCCTCAGCCTCCTGGCAGAATTCGTCGTCGAGGGCAAGCTTGAGGCAGCGGGGCAGTATCTCAATAATGGTCACGCTGCAGTCCTCACAGTCGCGGTGCTTGCGACACTCATCGGCAAACTCGACACCGATGAAACCACCGCCGATTATGGTAACGTTCTTAACCTGGTTCATGGTATCCAGCATCTGGCTCAGGTAAGCAACGTCCTTTTTCACGCTGAATACGTTTTCCTTGTCCAAGCCGGGAATGGGTAACTCCAGCGGCTGCGAACCGGTAGCCAGCACAAGCTTATCGTAGCCAATCTCATCACCATTGGCCAGGGACACTATTTTCTTGTCACGCTCCAGACTGACCACTTCACCTTTCAAGAGCTCGATGCCATTCTTATCCAGCAACGCATCGGGGATGAGATTCTTCTCAGGGGAACCAACCGTACCGAAGACGTAGGGTATGCCACAGGGGACCAGCACCTTCTCCTCTTTGCGAATAAGGATTACGCTCTTGTCCGGGTAGCGTCGCCGGCAGCTTATCCCGGCTGTGGGTCCGGCTGCGCTCCCGCCAACGATAACGACATCGGCCTTCTTCATCGTGTACCTCCTAATTTATTAATAATTTAGTAACCTCCGAGTCTCCATGATAAACTGCCCGTATTGTAAACCGGCACGTAAGCAACATGCAAGCCCTTTGCCCACAGATAAAGCAGGCACTCAGGGTCTCCGTAGAGGCAGGAGTAGTATTTATCCCCGATACCACCACCAACCCCCAATGCTGGAGACTTGACAGAGCCCCCTAAATCCGTTATTATGGTCATAAGGGCAAAAAATAAACGTAATTATGAGCATAATTATGCTCCTTAACAGGATATGAGGTTACAGATATGGGCAGACAACGGCGCTGGCGGCGGGTAGACTTTCTGCCGCCGGTGACATATTTTAAGCCGGCGGGCGTGCGGCTGGCTCACCTTCAGGAGGTGCGGCTCTGTATTGAGGAGGCTGAGGCGCTCCGCTTAAAGGACATAGAGAGTCTTGAGCAGGACGAGTGCGCCCAAAAGATGAGCGTGTCGCGCACCACCTTTGCCCGGATACTGCTCTCGGCGCGGCGGAAGACAGCGGACGCCCTGCTCAACGGAAAGGCAATCAGAATCGAAGGCGGAAACTATGAGCTGGCGGTGCGCCGCTTTCGCTGCGAGCAGGGCCACGAGTGGGAAGTGCCCTTTGAGGTCATGGTCAAGGAGCCGCCGCAGTTCTGCCCCACCTGCAAGACGCCCCGCATCATGGCACTGTGGCCGTGGACATCAGGATGGGGCATCGGGGGTAGAGGCAGGCGACTCAGGGGAGAACAAAATCGATAAGGGAGCTCAATGGAGACCAGGGCAGCCGGAACGAGTATGAGAATCCTCGACGACCTGATATCGGCGATAGATACAGAGGCGGAGGTGAAGGACATTCGCCTGGGCCTCTTTTACACCGGGGTCTGGACCCGTAACTGCGGGCTGGCGGCGACCCTGCCCCGAGACGTGCTCCTTAAGGAGCCACCGGCGGTGCGAGAGCCGGGCCACCTCATAAGCCAAGATGCCTCGGAGCTGGTCGCCATGGCTTATTCGAAGAGACTGCTTGAGGCAGCCATCGGTATGGCAGCCATCAACTCGCTGCTTGAGGTCGCTGGTGAGCAATGCCTGGAGCTCAACGCCGCTAGTCTCATCGCCGAGAAAGGTAAGAATAAAAGGGTGGCCATCGTGGGGCATTTTCCCTTCGTCCCCAGCCTCAGGGAGGTAGCCGCTGAACTCTGGGTAATCGAGAAAAACCCGCATCAGGGCGACTTCGCCGAGGTTGAGGCTAAAAACCTTATCCCCCAGGCTCAGGTGGTAGGCATTACCGGGACTGCCTTTATCAACCATACCGTAGACGAGCTGCTCAAGCTGTGTCACCCTGAGGCTTACGTCGTGGTCCTGGGCGGTACGGCCCCCATGTCCCGTGTCCTGTTTGACTACGGCATTGATGCCGTCTGCGGCACCAAGGTGGTCGACCCCGAACTGGCCCTGCGCTGCGTGAGTCAGGGCGCCACCTACCGGCAGATAGAGGGGGTTCGCCAGCTCATCATGATGAAGGAATAGGGATACCAGCATCGGGAAAGAGCCTAATAACATAGAAACAGGAGGTGAAAAATGGCAAACGGATTTGGACGCGGCCGAGGTTTTGGAGGCGGAGGAGGTCGGGGATTCGGCTTTCGCGGCAGCTCTCCTCCCTGGCCCTATGTGGGCATCGGTAGAGGCGGCCTGCCCCGGTGCGGCTACTTCTTCAGCGGCGCCGGTGCCGGGGTATATCAGCCGCCAGCCTTCTACCCGGGCATGACGGGGGTACCGGGGTATGCGCCCTACGCCCCGCAGATGA
>DUEB01000008.1 GCA_011176655.1 Dehalococcoidia bacterium
GGCACCGGGGCGGCCCCCAAGGTCATCCGGGATAACGTCGGCATCCCCATTGAACTGGCGCTGGCTGCGGTGGACAGCCGCCTAAGGCAGGAGGGCATTCGCAACCTGGCTTCGGTGGTAGTCTCCGGAGGCATCAGAGGTAGCGGCGACATCGCCAAGGCAATCGCCCTGGGGGCTGATGCCGTTTATATCGGCACCGCCGCCCTGGTAGCCCTGGGGTGCGCCCTGTGCCAGCAGTGCCATACCGGGAAATGCGCCTGGGGCATCTGCACCACCAACCTGAAATTGACCCGGAGGATTAACCCCGACATCGGCAGCCGACGGCTGGCCAACCTGCTCCGTGCCTGGAGCCTGGAGCTCAAGGAGATTCTGGGCGGTATGGGCCTCAATGCCCTGGAGAGTCTGCGCGGCAACCGCCTGCACCTGAGGGGCGTCGGGCTCAGCGACACCGAGCTTGACATCCTGGGAGTCAGAATGGCAGGTAGCTAAGATGAATGAGAATATAGTTAAAACCAAGGATAATCCGGTAGCCACCATCGACGCCACGGGGGTCTACTACCGCGAGCTTAACGCCAGGCTGAGAGAGGCCGTGGCCAGAGGCGTGCCTGAGATTAAGCTCGGTAACGTCTGCGGGCAGAGGTATATCGGCACCGACCTCAGGAAGCCGGTTAGCATCGAAATCTTCGGCACGCCGGGTAACGACCTGGGCGCCTTTATGGATGGGCCCCGGATTACGGTTCACGGCAACGCTCAGGACGGCTGCGGAAATACCATGAACGGCGGCGAGATAATCGTCCACGGTCACGCCGGGGATATTATCGGTCTCTCCGCCCGGGGCGGTAAGATATTTGTCCGCGACGACGTCGGCTACCGGGCCGGCATTCACATGAAGGAGTATCAGGACAAGAAACCGGCGCTGGTCATCGGGGGCACCGCCCAGGACTTCCTGGGTGAATATATGGCTGGGGGCACCCTGATTCTGCTCGGTCTTAACCTGAAAAACGGGGAGACGCACCAGGCCAACTTCATCGGCACCGGGATGCACGGCGGCGTTATCTACTTAAGGGGCGAGGTCCACGATTTCCAACTGGGGAAAGAGGTGGGCGTCGCTGAGCCGGAGGAAGAAGACTACCGGACTCTGCGCAGCCTTATCGGTGAGTTCGCCGCCTTATTCGGCTACGACGCCGAGGAGATACTGCGGCACAGGTTTACCAAGCTCTTCCCCCGCTGGCTGAGACCCTACGGCAGGCTCTACGCCTACTAACACCAGGCCAAAAATTTATTATTATAAATAAAGAGAGGTAAAACATGTTCCGCCTGGCTATAGTTACCGAGGACAGGGGAGAGGTAAAGAAGCTTCACTCCGAGCTTTTGAAGCGGGGCTTTAGCTGCTCGGTTACGGCTGCCGGGGAAAAACCGTTCGCCGCCAAAAGCTACAACCCGGACCTGGTGCTCCTGGCTACCGACGGACGGCCCGCCAGCCCCGAGATGAAGGCTCTGGCACAAAGAATCAAGCAGGAAAGAGGGCTGCCGGTTATCGCCCTCATCTCCAGGAGAGCCCTCAGCAGTCTCGACGGTGATTTCAGCCTAGACGACTTTGTCATCGAGCCCTGGGAAACGGACGAGGTGGTGGCCCGCATAAAGCGCACCCTGCATCTGGATAGCCGCACCGCTGGCAGCGATTTGATTAAGTGCGGCGACCTGGTAATCAACCTGGCCAAGTGCGAGGTATCCCTCGATAACCGGGCAGTCTCCCTGACCTTCAAGGAGTATGAGCTACTCCGGTTTCTGGCCGGAAACCGCGGCAAGGTATTCACCCGCAACGCCCTGCTCGACCGGGTGTGGGGCTATGACTACTACGGCGGCGACCGGACGGTAGACGTGCACATCAGGAGACTGAGGAGCAAGATTGAGGACTCAAGCCACACCTTTATCGAAACGGTGCGCAACATAGGCTACCGCTTCCGGGACAATTCATAGTCAATTCACAGCATAACACATCATCGCCCTTATATCCCCCACCCGTAACCTAAATTTAACCTCCCTGTAATCTGTTGGAAACATCCCACTGTTATTCTTAAGCTGCAGGAGGATAATTGCCATGTTTGAAAAGATATGGTCACTTAAGCTACCAGAAAAAATCACCAAAAACAGGGTTCTCAACTGGGTGGGTAAGGGCAGCCTGATATTCATGCTCACCTGGTTTGCACGCCTGGCAACCAGCGACCTGGCCCTGGCTGCCGACCCCTCTGGGGCCGGGACACTGGCCGAGAATCCGGCGGCCTCCGTGGATTACGTCTGGGTTATAATCTGCGCGGCTCTGGTCTTCCTGATGCAGGCCGGCTTCGCCATGGTGGAAGGCGGTTTCTGCCGCCGCAAGAACACCGCCAACCTGATGATGAAAAACCTGATGGACTTCTGCATGACGTCCCTCTCCTACCTGGCCGTGGGCTTCGCCTTTATGTTCGGCGCCAGCAAGGCCGGCATAATCGGCACCAGCGGCTGGTTTCTCCTCGGCGAGGCATACGACGTTAATACCTATCTCCTCTTCGTCTTCCAGGTAATGTTTGCCGCCACCGCAGCCACCATCGTCGCCGGGGCGGTCGCCGAGAGGATAAAATGGAAGGCATACTTCATCTACAGCATCGTGGTCGGTGCGGTTATCTACCCCATCTACGGACACTGGGTATGGGGCGGCGGCTGGCTCTCCACCCTGCCCTTTGGCGCCGGACACCTTGATTTCGCCGGCTCAGGCGCCGTGCACATGCTCGGCGGCTTTGTCGGGCTGGCCGGAGCCATGGTGCTGGGACCGAGATTCGGTAAGTACGTCAACGGCAAACCAAGAGCCATTCCGGGGCACAGTATCTCGCTGGCGACACTGGGGGCTTTCCTGCTCTGGTTCGGCTGGTTCGGGTTTAACGCCGGCAGCACCCTGGCCGCCAGCGAACTGAGAATCTCGATAATCGCCACCACCACCACCATGTCCGCCGCAGCCGGTGCCTTCACCGCCATGCTCTTTACCTGGATAAAGAATAAGAAGCCCGACGTGGGCATGGCCATCAACGGGTCGCTGGCCGGACTGGTCGCCATAACTGCCGGCTGTGCCTGGGTACAGGGCTGGTCAGCCGTGGTTATCGGGGCGATAGCTGGTGTCCTGGTGGTATTGGGTGTATACTTCTTTGATAAGATAGGCATTGACGACCCGGTGGGGGCGGTAAGTGTTCACGGCATAAACGGCATCTGGGGGCTGCTGGCGGTGGGTATCTTCGCTGACGGCACCTACGGTATCTATACCACCGAAGCCCCGCGTGTTATCGGACTGCTCTATGGTGGTGGCTGGGGGCAACTTGCCGCCCAGGGCATTGGGGCCGCCGTCTGCTTCGGCTGGGCGCTGGGACTGGGACTGCTTACCTTCAAAATAATGGATAAACTCATGGGGATAAGGGTATCACCACAGGATGAGCTAAAGGGCCTTGATATCTCTGAGCACGGCACCAACGCTTACCCTGGCTTGCCCTACACGGAGGTTTAGGATGAAGAAGATTGAAGCTATTATCAGGCCGGAAAAGCTGGACGAGGTGAGAGGCGCTCTTGAAGAGATTGGCTACCCGGGGATGACCGTCTTCGACGTCCGGGGACACGGGAGACAGAAAGGGCTGACCCAACAATGGCGCGGGCAGGAGTACAAGGTGGAGTTTCCCCCCAAACTGAAGCTGGAAATCGTGGTGCTCGACCAGGATGTCGGCAAAATACTGAACGGCATAATGAGAAGCGCCCGCACCGGTGAGCTGGGTGACGGTAAGATATTCGTGATACCGGTTGACAATGCGGTACGAGTCAGAACCGGCGATGGCGGTGAGAACGCCATCTAAAACAAAGACTAAAAAGGAGGCTTAAAGTGGCTAGCAAATCCAGAGAGGAAAGCAAGGAATACGTCCTGAAGACGGCAAAGGAGCACGATGTAAAATTCATCTGGCTGTGGTTCACCGATATCCTGGGCATGCTCAAGAGCTTTGCCATAACCGTGGAGGAACTGGAAGGGGCTCTTGAGGACGGAATGGGCTTTGATGGGTCTTCTATTGAGGGTTTTGCCCGCATCGATGAGAGCGATATGGTAGCCCTACCCGACCCGGATACCTTTCAGCTGGTCCCCTGGAGACCCCGGGAACACCACGCCGTAGCGCGCATGTTTTGTGATGTCCTGAAGCCCGGCGGTGAGCCCTTTGAAGGCGACCCCAGGTATGTCCTGAAGAAAAACCTGAAGCGGGCGGCGGACATGGGCTATACCTTCTACGTGGGACCCGAGCTGGAGTACTTCTACTTTAAAGACTCAACAGGGACGGAAACGCTGGATTCCGGCGGCTACTTCGATATGACCACAATGGATGCGGCTACCGACCTGAGGCGTGAAACGGTTCTCACCCTTGAGGAGATGGGTATCGGTGTTGAGTATTCCCATCACGAGGTTGCCCCCAGTCAGCACGAGATAGATATGCGCTACACCGATGCCCTGACTATGGCCGATAACGTGATGACCTACCGCCTGGTAGCGAAGCAAATCGCCCTAGCGCACGGGGTCTATGCCACCTTCATGCCCAAGCCGGTCTTCGGCATCAACGGCAGCGGGATGCATGTCCACCAGTCGCTCTTCAAAGGGAGGAAGAACGCCTTCTTTGACCCCAAGGATAGCTATCACCTCTCGCAGACGGCCCGGAACTACATCGCCGGCCTGCTGAAGCACGCCCCGGCGCTTACCTCGGTCACCAACCAGTGGGTAAATTCCTATAAGCGGCTGGTGCCCGGTTACGAAGCACCGGTATACCTATCCTGGGCGCGACGCAACCGCTCCGACCTCATCCGGGTCCCCGAATACAAGCCGGGTAAAGAAAACGCCACCCGGGTCGAATTCCGCTCCCCCGACCCCGCCTGCAACCCCTACCTCGCCTTCAGCGTCATGCTGGCGGCTGGGCTGGATGGCATCGAAAATGGCTATCAAGCCCCCGAGCCCATCGAAGAGAATGTCTATGAGATGAGCGAAGCGGAGCGGCAGAAGCGCGGCATAGACACCCTGCCCCCCGACCTGCTGGAAGCAATTCAACTGACCGAGAAGAGCGAGATGGTGCGTAAAGCCCTGGGCGACCACGTCTTCCAGGCCTTCATCACCAACAAGAAGATTGAGTGGAACCAGTACCGGACTCAGGTAACCGAATATGAGCTCAAGAAGTATCTGCCTGTCCTGTAGCACTCTGGCCGGGCCCGGCTAAGGCTGATACCATAAAGATAGCCTGATAAGGAGTGCCAGCTTGCGTCGCCTTCGTCTTGGCATGGCTCAGATTAATACCACCGTGGGTGATTTCCAGGGTAACACCCAAAAAATCCTGGAAGCCATTGCCCACGGTAGGTCGCTCGGCGTTGACCTTCTCGCCTTCCCCGAGCTGGCCGTATGCGGCTATCCCCCGGAAGACCTCCTCCTGAAACCGCAATTCATTAAAGAAAACCTGAGAGCCATCAAAAAGATGGAGAAGCACACCTCCGGTCTAACCATAATCGTCGGCTTTGTTGACGCGCAAGGCGATATCTATAACGCCGCCGCCGTCATCCACGACGGAAAGCTGGCCGGCATCTACCACAAGATATACCTGCCCAACTACGGGGTCTTCGATGAAAACCGCTACTTTCAGGCCGGCCAGGACTGCCCGGTCTATACCGTCGCCGGTGTCGGCGTGGGCGTCAATATCTGCGAGGACATCTGGTACAAGGCGGGGCCGGCTACCATCCAGGCCTACTCCGGGGCTGAGATAATCGTCAACATCAGCGCCTCGCCCTATCACTTCGGCAGGCTGAAATTCCGGGAGAGGATGCTCGCTACCCGCGCCGCCGACAACGTGGTTATCGTCGCCTACAACAATCTGGTCGGGGGGCAGGACGAGCTGGTCTTCGACGGTGGGAGCATGGTACTCGACGAACAGGGACAACTGATAACCAAGGGCAAACAGTTCGAAGAAGACCTGATAGTGGCCGACCTCGATGTGGAAGCGGTCTTCCGGACACGGCTCCGCGACCCCAGATGGCGTAAAGAGGCATTCCAGCTCGAGCAGCAGAGGCAGGTCGTCAAGGTGGCGCTATCCGAAGCGCCGCTAGCGGCCCCAAAACCGGAACTACCGAAAGCGCAAGCTCAGTCCCTTGACCCGGCGGAAGAGGTCTACCGGGCGCTGGTGCTGGGCACCGGCGACTACGTGCTCAAGAACGGCCTGGCGAAGGTGGTCATCGGCCTCTCCGGGGGGATTGACTCCAGCCTGGTAGCCGACATTGCCGTGGCCGCCTTGGGAGCAGATAACGTGGTCGGGGTGGCCATGCCTTCGGCATACTCCTCTCCGTCCAGCTTAAGAGACGCCCAAATCCTGGCCCGGAACCTGGGCATAAGACTGCTCAGCATCCCTATCGACAGGATTTTTCAGGCTTATCTCAAGACGCTGGCCGAACCCCTCAAGGGAACGGAGCCCGACGTAACCGAGGAGAACATCCAGGCGCGCATCCGGGGCAACCTGCTCATGGCCCTGTCAAACAAGTTCGGCTGGCTGGTGCTCACCACCGGTAACAAGAGCGAGATGGCCACCGGCTACACCACGCTCTACGGGGACATGGCTGGCGGCTTCGCGGTGATAAAAGATGTGCCCAAGACCATGGTCTACGAACTCGCCAGATACCGAAACTCGCTACCCGACTCGCCAATACCTCCGGCCATCATAGAGAAAGCGCCCTCAGCCGAACTACGGCCGGGACAGAAGGATAGCGACAGCTTGCCCCCCTACGACCTCCTCGACCCCGTCCTGACCGCCTATGTCGAGGAGGATAAAAGCACCGAGCAGATTATTGCCCTGGGCGCCGACGAAGCCCTGGTGAGACGGGCAGCCCATCTGGTGGACAACAGCGAATACAAACGCCGTCAGGCACCTCCTGGCGTCAAAATAACCCCCAGGGCCTTCGGCCGGGACAGGAGACTGCCCATCACCAATCGCTTCCGGGGCTAGCCGGAACGAGACCGGCAGCAAGCGTATATTTCAGCCACCGGAAGCTATTTGACCAAGCTAAATGTTCCCCAATCAATCACTTATTGACAAAAAAGACCCGTCAGACTAGGATAGCTTATAGACCTGTTATAAAAACTCCCCGCAGAATATGGATCAGAAAGGAGATATGGAGATATGGGCACCTTCAGAATACCCTATGGTAACAGCACTATTCTGGCTGAGCTA
>DUEB01000080.1 GCA_011176655.1 Dehalococcoidia bacterium
TGGTGGGGGAGGGGCAGGCGAGGCTGGGGGACTGCGCCGTGATGTACCGCACCAATGCCCAGTCGCGGGCCCTGGAGGAAGCCTTTGTCCGCTTCGGCACCGCCTACAAGCTGGTCGCCGGCACCCGCTTCTACGAGCGGCGCGAGGTCAAGGATATTATCGCCTATCTCCGCCTTATCCAGAACCCCGATGATAGTGTTGGCCTGCTGCGCATCATCAACGTGCCCGGGCGGGGTGTCGGTAAGCAAACCCTGGCCAAGCTCTCCAGCCTGGCCGGGTCGATGGGGGTGTCTCAGTATGAGGCGCTGCGCCGCCTGGGTGAGCTAAAAGACAGCGAAGACCCGCCGTTCAGCCCCCGGGTCACCCGGTCTTTACTTGGCTTTGTTGAGGTGATGGAGGAGCTTATCGCCCGCAGCCGGGAGCTTAGGGTGGTTGATCTGCTCGACCTGGTGGTGAAGCGCTCCGGCTATCAGGAGTATCTTTCGGGCCAGCCGGACGGCGAGGAGCGCTGGGACAACATCCTGGAGCTACGCACCGTGGCCCAGCAGTACCGTGATTTACTGCCCCCGGATGGACTTACCGCCTTTCTGGAAGGGGTGACCCTGGTATCCGATGTTGACGGGCTTGATGAGACGGTGGATGCGGCCACTCTGATTACCCTGCATCAGGCCAAGGGCCTCGAATTCCCGGTGGTCTTCATCGTCGGTATGGAGGACGGTATTCTGCCCCATATCAGGTCGTTTGACGACCCGGGCCAGATGGAGGAGGAACGGCGGCTGTGCTACGTCGGTATCACCCGGGCCAAGAGGCGGGTGTATCTGGTGCGTGCCTTCCGCCGCAATTTCCGGGGCAGCAGCAATGTAAGCCAGCCGTCCCGTTTCCTGGATGATATCCCGCGCCATTTGGTTTCCGGTGGTAGTCGCTGGGCGGGAGAGAAGAGCCAGGTAGCCTCGGCGGTCTATTCCTGGAACCGTTCTCCGGCATTTAGTCCGCTGCTTCAAGATAGCGTGGTCTTGCCGGAGGTCAAGGCGGGCAGCCGTGTCCGCCACGCCGTCTTTGGTGAGGGGGTGGTGGTAAGCTCCCGGGCCGTGGATGGCGACTATGAAGCGGTGGTGGCGTTTGATGGCGCCGGGGTGAAGAAGCTGCTCCTTAGCTTTGCCCGGCTGGAGAAGGTGGAGTAGGGGGTAAGATTTTGCCCATCAAGGTCTTAGAGCCTAAGGTTATATCTCAGATTGCCGCCGGCGAGGTGGTGGAGAGACCGGCCTCGGTGGTCAAGGAGCTGGTGGAGAACTCGCTGGATAGCGGAGCCACCCAGATTTCGGTCGAGGTTAAGGGGGGTGGGGTAAGCCTGATTCGGGTGATTGATAACGGCTCGGGGATTCCTGCGGAAGAGGCGGAGCTTGCCTTTGGCAGATATGCCACCAGCAAGATAACCGGCCTCGACGACCTGGAGTCCATTTTGAGCCTCGGCTTTCGTGGTGAGGCGCTGGCCAGTATCGCCGCCGTGGCTGAGGTGGAGCTTACTACCTGTGCCGCCGGGGGGCCGACCGGGGCTTACCTGGCACTCAAGGGTGGGGAGGTCGCCAGCCGGGGCAGCCGGGGACGCTCTCCGGGGACTACGGTTAGCGTCAGCAATCTCTTTCGCGAGGTGCCGGCCCGGCTCAAGTTCCTCAAGTCGCCGGCTACCGAAGCCAGCCACATCGCCAACATTGTGAGCCGCTATGCCCTGGCCTTCCCCGAGGTTCGCTTTACCCTGTCTCTTGACGGCAGGGTGACGCTGCGCACGCCGGGTAGCGGGCAGCTGGCGGACAGCGTGGCTGATGTCTACGGGCTGGAAGTAGCCCGGAATATGCTGGAGGTTAAGGCTCAGGTTTGGGACGGTGGGGCCGGGGACTCAGCGCTTACGGTAAGCGGCATGGTCGGCTCGCCGAAGATAGGGCGCTCAAGTCGCGATTACCTGAGCATATTTGTTAATCGCCGCTGGGTAAGGCACCGCGCGTTAGCCTGGGCAGTGCAGGAGGCTTATCACGGGCTTCTCATGACGGGTAAGCACCCGGTAGCCGTCGTTAATCTGGCGCTGCCGCCGCGGGAGGTGGATGCTAACGTTCATCCCACCAAGACCGAGGTAAGGTTCCGCGACGAGCCGGCTGTTTTTGGCGCCGTCCAGCGGGCGGTGCGGCGGACTCTGGTTGAGCTGAGTCCGGTGCCCCGGATTAGCGAGGTGGCTAGCCGCCCCTCGGCATCCCCGGCTTCGCGGCCGCCTTTGTGGCCGCCGGCGGCTAGCGGGGGTGGGGTGGCGTCGCCTGCGCCGCAGGCGTCTCAGACTCCAGCCTTATCGCTACCGGTGCTGAGGGTGGTGGGTCAGCTCCTCGGTAGCTACATCATCGCCGAGGGGCCCGGCGGGCTGTATCTTATCGACCAGCACGCCGCCCACGAGCGTATCCTTTTTGAGCAGATTAAAGACAGGTGGTCGCGTCGAGAGATAGAGGTTCAGACGCTGCTTGAAGCGGCACCCTTTGAGGTAACCCCGCGCCAGGCTGAGGTCCTCGAAAGTCACCTTGAGAAGCTGAGCGAGTTTGGTTTCGCCATTGAGCCTTTTGGTGAAAGGACCTTTCTGGTGCGCTCGGTGCCGGCTTTGCTAACGGGTCGGGACTGGTTGGGGGCGATACGGGAGACACTGGATGCCGGTGGTGGTGAGGGCTGGGAGGAGAAACTGGCGGTGTCTCTGGCCTGTCACAGTGCGGTAAGAGCCGGGCAGGTGCTTACCGATGATGAAATGCGGGAGATGGTGCGTAAGCTGGAGCAGGTATCTCTGCCTCATACCTGTCCTCACGGCCGACCGACCCTGATTCA
>DUEB01000081.1 GCA_011176655.1 Dehalococcoidia bacterium
TTTCTATCCCGACAGGTAATCTGAAACACCGGCTCCAGGCCAGCCTGCTTCAGCAGATGGCAGGTAGCCAGCGACCCCAGCCTCATTACCGAACTCTGCTGGTCGGTGACATTGGCGGCATCCACACGGCCGCGCAAAAGCCCGGCTACCTCCCTAATCTCCGTGGTATCGGTGCCCTTCAGGGGGCCGACCTCAGCCGTGACCACGAACTTTCCGGCTTCCAGTTGAGATTTCAGACTCACGCTATCTCCCTTCTCCCCGGCAGGATAGGTATCAAATCTCAAGCCACGAATGGGAATAGAGGGACTCACCGGCAAGCACCCTTACCGTCTTTAAATACTTTGTCTCTTCCTCACTCAGCGAGGCGGGGTCAGGCCTATCGCCATCCATCACCCGATGCACCAGGCTGGCAATATGAGGCATCTCGCCCCTGGCTATCTTGATGAGTTCAGCGTCAAAGGCATCGACGATGGCGGAATAGAGCCCGTAGCGCATGAGCATGATGAGGTAGGTACGGTTAAGATAGGGTCTTAAGGCAGCCGGCGTGCCGTTAGAGATATTGGACAGCCCCACCGTAGACTTACATCCCGGGGCTATCTCCGCGAGCATACCCATAAACTCAAGACAGGCTTTTACCTGATTTATTTCAACCGACACCGGGCTGGCGATGGGGTCAATCCAGATATCTTCGTTAGGGACACCAGCCTCGTTGGCTTTATAGATGAGGTCAACGGCGATAAGCGCCCTTTCGTTAGCATCCCGGGGCATGCCGTCCAGCCCCCAGAGAAGCCCGATCATAGCGGCGCCATACTTCTGAACCATGGGCAGTTCTTCATCCACCCGCGCCGGGGCAATAGAATTAATCAGCGCCTTAGTCTTGGACGCCTTCAGCCCGGCTTCCATAGCCACCGGGTTGGTCGTATCCAGCGAGAGCGGCTTATCGGTTGCCGCCTGCACTGTGCTAACCACCCACTCCATGAGCTCATCGCCTGCCTTGCGGGCGGGGCCGATGTTGAGGTCAAGGTAATCCACCCCAGCGCTAGCCTCATCCCTGGCCAGCTCCTGGATAGGGCCGGGGTCTCTCCCCTTCATGGCCGGGCCAATCGTGTGGGACATAATGTTGATGTTTTCGCCGATAAGGATCATCTCTTACCTCCTTATGGTTGCCACGTCTTGAGATAGGCCGGAATGTGAGCCCCTTCCCGGGGCCCGACCAGGACCTCCCAACCACCCAGCTCCTCCTCCAGACCACCGCTCTCCGGAGCCAGATACCCGGGAATCACCAGCTTGTGATGCTTAATCTTGTCTTCGATGCCGCACTTCTTGACGAAGGGGGCAATGGTATCGGCGACGAATTTACCGGCCGCCCAGGCCGTCATCACGGAAAGCCCCTCGGTATCCTTAACCAGCAGCCAGCTGGGCACCTTGCTGTTCTCTATCTCGCCGGAGACGATGAAGTAGGTAAGGGAAAAGTTAGAGGTAAGCAGCACCGGCGAGCCTTCACCGGGGCCGCCAATCTCGTAGATGCCTTCGGTAGTCGCCAGGGGGCGCTGCGGGTCGGTATAGATATTCATTCTGGCCACCAGCAGCGGGAACAGGCTCTCCCCCTGGAAATCAGAGAGCACGATAATGCCGCCGTATTTAGCCACAAACATGGCGGCAATAACCGCCTCCTTCATGGGGTCAGCCGCTATTTCCCCGGGGAAGCAGATGGTGGGATAGCCCAGGAGTCGGAACTTCTTATTCAGGGCGGCGCTCCTGATGATTATCTGGTCCTGAAACGCCTGGCGGAGGCTTCTCGACCCGGAATCAATGACGATGTCTTTAACGCCGGCCTCGGTCAACTTTTCCGTCAGCTCGGCGACCTCCTCTAGCCCCGAGCCCTTTACCGCCACCGGACACGAGCTGGACTTAGCCAGTCCGGCCACGGCCTCCAGGTTCTCTTTAGTAGCCGCATACAGAAGCGGCTTCCGCTCGCTGCAGGCAGCTAAGCCCGCCTTCAGGATATCCGGGTTATCGCTCATCAGGATAAGACCGGCCTGGCTAGCCTGCTTAACCTTATTAACCAGAGCCTCAAAGCGGGCCACGTCGCCGGAATCACCCTTGAGGGCAATCAGGTCAGGACGAAGCGTCAGCCCCACCCTCTCATACCGGAGCTTAAACCGCTCCAGACGGGCGTTAACCTCAGCCTCGTCCATAGTGTCGCTGATGATAATGGCGAACCCCGGGGGGCTCTCAAACCTCTTCTCGTGGCGAAACATGACGGTCTCCCCACCCACCTTCAGGGCTCTATCGCCGGCACCGATGGTCACCATTCTAATCGGCGGTGCCGAAGCCTCGGTCAACTGTGCCTTCGCCTCCTCGGATACATAGGGACAGGCGGCTAGCTCCGCCTTACCCGCCGCCAGACTCATGGCAAAGGCAAGACAGGTCGGCACCCCGCACTCGCCGCAGTTCGTCTTAGGCAAAAGTTTAAATATCTGTATCCCGGTAAGTGCCATCGCTCATCTCCTTTGCTATTCCAGTATCGACTCCATAGTAAGGGCCGGGTGTTCCTTCTCCTGAAGGAAGGTAATAATCTCCTCCTCACTGGTGCCCACCGTCTCATCAGCCACCCGGTCAAGCAGGTCGGGAACGCCCATTTCCGTAGCCCTGGCCTTAAACCGCTCGCTAATCTCTTCCTTGAGCGCCTTGGGCATCCAGACTATTCTCAGTAAGCCGCCATCACCGATAAGGAACTTCCGCTGGCAGATATTGTACTTGCCGTGACCCACAAAGCCGGGGGTGCTCAGCCCACCGCCCACAGTACCCGCCAGGGTGGTGAACTTCATGC
>DUEB01000082.1 GCA_011176655.1 Dehalococcoidia bacterium
AAAGCCGCGGCGCTGGCCGGAAATATGCTGAGCATGAAACCCCTCACCGAGATATCTACCGTTACCGGCCGGCCCTCCGTGCTGGCGAGACCGAGAACCAAGAAGAAGGCGCTGCAAAACCTGGTGGACACAGTCAGGCAGAGGGTTACCAGCCCAAAGCCCATCCACGTCATGATTGACCATACCGGCCTGGTGGAGGAAGCGGAAAGCCTGAGAGAGACCTTCCTCAGCGAGTTTAACTGCGCCGAGGTGCTTGTCTGCCGCTATAACCCGGTTGCCTCGCTGATTGTCGGGCCCGGCGGCGTCGGCTTCGGCTTCTATCAGGAGTAGCCTGCTTGAGACGGCAGTCGAACCAGTCTTATAAAACTTAGGAGAAAGAGCATGACGGAAAGCTATAAGAAAGTCTACGACATAAGTATCTCGCTGGGAGACGAATCCATCGACTGGCCGGGTAACCCGCCCTATGCCAGAGAGATGGTATCCCAGATAGCAGACGGAGCATACTGCGACCTCTCAAAGATAACCATGACCACCCACGTGGGGACACATGTAGACACGCCGGCCCACTTCGTTGCCGGCGGGAAAAACCTTGATGAGTATCCCATCGAGCAGTGGATACGCCCGGCACATGTGGTGAGCATCAAGGATACGAGACTGATTCAGCCCGGCGAGCTAAAAAGCCTGGATATTGAGCCCGGCGATGCCCTCCTCTTCAAGACTGCCAACTCTACCAGCGGTCGGAGCACCAGCGGCGTATTCTCGGAGGACTTCGTCTATCCATCACCGGAAGCCGCCCGGTTCTGCGTGGAGAAAAAGGTCGGTCTGGTCGGTGTTGACTACGGCTCGGTTGACAAACGGAGCGGGAGGCACCATCCGACACACCTTGAGCTTCTGGGGAACGGGATATTGATTCTGGAGGGCATCAACCTCAAAGACGTGCCTCCCGGGAGATATACCCTCTTCTGCTTCCCCCTGAAAATTAAGGGGGCGGAAGGCGCTCCGGCGCGCGCTGTCCTGATGCGCTGATGAAAACGGCTTGTCGCCCGACCAGCGGTCTACGGCTGAGTCCAGCTTTGAGACTTAAGCCAGCTAACGACGGTAGCCACCGCCCGTTCGTCCTGCCGCAGCTGGTGCCCCGCCCCATCAATAATAACCATCCGCTTCGGCTCACCAGCCTGGGCATACAGCCGGGCAGCATGGCTCACGGCTACGGTCTCATCCCGGCTACCGTGCACCAGGAGCAGCGGTCTCGGGCTGAGATGGGACACATAATTAAGCGGGCTTATCAGTCGGAAGCTATCCAGCCATTCCTCGGCGGAACCGGGAAAATCCGGGTCTCTGATTATACCCACCCTCCGGAAATGCTCGACGACCTCCGGCGCCCCACCCCCGCTTGCCAGAGAGTCAAACTCAGCCGGGCAGGCACAGGCAGCCACCGATGAGACCCGCTTATCGTGTGCGGCGACATGGATGGAGACCGCCGCCCCGCCACTGAAGCCGAGCAACGCCGGTCCCGACCCGGCTACCTCAGGCAGGGCCGCCAGATAGTCAAGGGCCGCCCCGAGGTCTCTCGTCCAGCCCATAATGTCAAAATTGCCCTGGCTATCGCCAGTCCCCCGGAAGTTGAACATCAGCACGGTAAACCCTTCCCGGCAAATCCTCTCCGCCAGCCCGGGATAGCCCCTGTCCCTGACGTCAGAATCGGTATCTTGACTGCCGTGGGGGATGCCGTGGCACAGGCACACCGCCGGCTGCGGCGACCCCTCCGCCGCCAGATAGACCCGCCCCGAAAGCCTGAGACCATCTACTGCAAAACTGACCTCTTTATTAATCACTGCTCACCTCACCAGAATGTCAGTAACCGATGATAAGCGCCGGAGCGACACCTGAAATCTCAGCCTTGCCTTAGCAGCACGAAAAACTCTCTGTTACCGGAAGCGCCCAGTATCGGTGAGGCTACCAGCCCGCTCAGCCGGAAGCCGTGACCGGAGAGCCAGTGTATAAACCGTCCCAGCACCCTGGCCTGAAGCGCCGGCTCCTTAATCACGCCCCCCTTACCCACCTCACCCTTCCGGGCCTCGAACTGAGGCTTGAGCAGCACCACCAGGTAAGCGCCATCCTTAAGCAAGCCAGCCACCGATGGTATCACCTTGGCTACCGAGATAAAGGAGACGTCGATAGCCGCCAGGTCCAATTTTTCCGGGAGCGAAAACGGGTAACGGGCGTTCACCCGCTCCATGACCACTACCCGGCTGTCTCTTCTCAAGCGGTAGTCCAGCTGACCGTAGCCTACGTCCACGGCATAGACCCGATTAGCCCCCCGCTTAAGCAGGCAATCGGTAAAGCCACCGGTCGAAGCCCCGATATCAGCCGCCACCTTAGCCGACACGCTAATCCCGAATTCGCTAAGCGCATGGTCAAGCTTGATACCGCCGCGACCCACAAAAGGCGGCGGCTTAACTATGGTGACCTCCGCCTGCTCGTCAACCGGCATCCCGGGCTTTACGGCCGGATTCCCCCCCACCCGGACATCGCCTGCCATGACCAGAGCCTGCGCCCTGGTGCGGCTCTCCACCAACCCCCGGGCGACCAGCAGACTATCAAGCCTTATCTTGTGTGCCATCTCACTCTGCCCACAGACCCAGTTTCTGCTCCCGGGCTTCCCTCTCCAGACGCAGAAAGAGTTCCCGGTATCTGGTGTTGGGAGGGAGAGTATACGCATAGGCATAGCCCAGACGCACCAGCTCGGCATTCACCATGACATCATCCCGCCACACATAGCAGAGCCGGCGCCCGTATTCATCCCTGGGCTGCACATC
>DUEB01000083.1 GCA_011176655.1 Dehalococcoidia bacterium
GCCAGGGGCGAGGCGCCGGGCTATACCATCAGGGACGAGCAGAAGCTGCTGCAGCTGGCTCTGGAGTGGGGTGTGGAGATTGGAGACCGCAGTAACCAGGAGATAGCCGTTGATATCGGCGAGATAGCTCTGGCTGAGTTTGGTAAACAGGAGGGCGAGATTCGCTTCCTGAGCCGGGCGCCCCTGAAGCGTCAGGAGCTGTGGCGGCGGGAGGGGGTTAGCCCGCGCGGCATCGACCGGGAAATCGTGGAGATAATGCACCGCACCCATATCGGGGTTGACCAGGACTACCACAGCCTGCTCAAGCAGGGGGTGAGAGCGGCCATCGGTGACGGCTGGGGAGGCAGCATGATTGCCACCGAGCTCCAGGACATCCTCTTCGGCACCCCGGCCCCGGTTCTGGGTAAGGTAAACCTGGGCGTGCTCAAGAAGGACGAGGTAAACCTTGTCATCCACGGTCACGAACCGCTGCTTTCCGAGGTCATCGTCGCCGTGGCTCAGGAGCCGGAGATGATAGAGCTGGCTAAAGCCAAGGGAGCCAAGGGGATAACCCTGAGCGGCATCTGCTGCACGGCTAATGAAATCCTGATGCGCCACGGCGTGCCCCTGGCCGGTAATTTCCTGCAGCAGGAGCTGGCGCTGGTTACCGGGGCGGTGGACGCTATGGTGGTGGATATTCAGTGTATTATGCAGTCATTACCGGATATTGCCCAGTGCTACCACAGCAAGATTATCACCACCTCGCCCAAGGCTAAGATACCCGGCGCCATACACATCGAGTTTGACGAGCACAACGCCCTGGAGGGGGCCAGGACTATCGTCAGGATGGCGATAGAGAACTTCCCCAACCGGGGGAATAACGTTGACATTCCCAAGGAGCAGACCGACATGGTCGCTGGCTTCAGTCATGAGACCATCAATTACCTGCTGGGCGGTCTCTTCCGGGCTTCCTACCGCCCCTTAAACGATAACATCATCAACGGACGCATCAGGGGGGTAGCCGGGGTGGTCGGCTGCAATAACCCCCGCACCACCCATGATAGCGACCACACCGCCATGATTAAGGAGTTAATCAAGAACGACGTGCTGGTAATTCAGACCGGCTGTAGCGCTATGGCGGCCGCCAAAGCTGGGTTAATGACCCCGGAGGCGGCGGCCAAATACGCCGGCGAGGGGCTGGCTTCGGTGTGCGAGACGGTGGGTATCCCGCCGGTGCTGCATATGGGTTCCTGTGTTGATAACAGCCGTATCCTGATGGCGGCTACGGCTATGGTCAAGGATGGCGGCCTGGGTGACGACATCAGCGACCTGCCGGTAGCCGGGGCGGCGCCGGAATGGATGAGTGAAAAGGCAATCTCTATCGGTCAGTATTTTGTGGCTTCCGGGGTGTTCACCGTGTTCGGGGTTACCTGGCCTACCCTGGGCAGTGACAAGGTAACCAAGCACCTGTTTGAGGATTTTGAGGCTGCCTATGGCGGAATGTGGGCCTTTGAGCCCGACCCGATTAAGGCGGCCCATCTTATGATTAGCCATATTGATAAGAAACGTAAGGCCCTGGGTATTGATAAGGCACGGGAGAGGGTTCTCTACGACATGGAGATGAGACGGGAGCTGGAGGCAGTTTAAGGGCCAAAAGTGAAGACTGGAGGGCTGAAAGATGTCTAAGATAATTGCTTCAGCGGTGATTAGAGGGGCGCATAAGATTGTGGGGCGGGCTGAGGAAAAGTGGCAGCAGGCCATGGACAGATGGGGAGTGGCTGAGCCGGTAGGTTTCCCCAACACTGCCTATTACCTGCCGGTGATTTATGGCATATTGGGCATCAAGGTGGAGAAGCTGGGCGATATGGAGCAGGTTCTGAAGAAGTGCCGGCTCATTCTCCCCCCTCCGGTAAGGGAGACATGCCCCCTGCCCTATCTGGGGCCGGCCCTTGATGCTGGTATGGCGACCCTCTTTGCTGAAGAGGTAATCGAGGCTGTAAGGTATCTGGAGGAGCCGGACTTCTATACCAAGCAGGAAGAACCTGGCGATGATAACATCTGGCTGGGCGCCGCCGATGACGTCATTCTGAGAAAGCGGGGCATTGAGTTCGTTGACGGCACAGCCCCGGGTTTTGCGGCTGTCCTGGGGGCGGCCCCGACCAAGGAGATAGCCGTCAACATTGCCCGGGAGCTCCAGCAGAAGAACCTGTATGTCTTTATGTCCGCCGGGTATAACGGGACGAGCTTCGCCGAGCAGCTTGTGGAGGCTGACGTGCAGATTGGCTGGCCGACCCGCTTGGTCCCCTTCGGCCCCGATGTTACGGCTACGGTGTTTGCGGCTGGCTTTGCTACCCGGGCGGCCCTTTCCTTCGGGGGTGTTGAGCCCGGCGATTTCCGTAAGGTCTTAATCTACAACAAGGACCGCGTTTTTGCCTTTGCCCTGCCCCTGGGCTTTGTTACCGATGAGTGGTATGCCAATGCCGCCGGGGCCATTAACTACGGCTTCCCGGTTATCGCTGATACCCCGATACCTGAAATTCTACCCACCGGTATCTGCACCTACGAGCATGTTGTCTCCAACATTCCCCACAGTGACATTGTGGCTAAGGCGGTGGAGGTAAGGGGGCTTAAGACCACCGTGGCTGAGATACCGATTCCCACCGGCTTCGGGGCTGCCTTCGAAGGAGAGAGGATTCGCAAGGGTATGTGGTACCTGGAGTGCGGCGGCGGCTTTACCCCGATGGTGGAGTGGGTCACCTCCAAGCGGATGGACGAGGTGGAGGACGGCAAGGTTGAGGTAATCGGTCCCGAGATAAGCGATTTACCCCCCGAGTCCC
>DUEB01000084.1 GCA_011176655.1 Dehalococcoidia bacterium
GGCTTCAAACCCAGCCACTACGCCAAAGACCACGACGAGACAGACAATGAGTGAGCTTAAGAACCTGCTTATCAAAGAAGGACGTATCATCGACCCCGGCCAGGGGATAGATGAAACCGCCAGTCTACTGATAACCGGGGGTAAAATCTCCTGGCTGGGTACGGGAGACCCACCCCAGGCGGGTTGCGATGTTATTAACGGCCCGGGGCTGGTAGTCGCGCCGGGATTTATCGACCTGCACTGCCACCTGAGACAGCCGGGGGCTGAGGAGAAGGAGACCATCGCCAGTGGCAGTCACGCCGCTGCTAGAGGCGGCTTTACCACCATCTGCTGCATGCCCAACACCGAGCCCCCCTTGGACAGCCCGGAGGCTATTGATTATGTCAAGTTAACGGCGACCAGGGAAGCCCCGGTCCGCGTCCTGCCTATCGGCTGTATCTCCCGGGGAAGGAAGGGAGAGCGGCTGGTTGACATGAAGGAGCTGGCCAGCGCCGGAGCCGTTGCCTTCAGCGATGACGGCAGTCCGGTTCTCAGTTCACGCCTCATGCGCCAGGCACTGGAAATCAGCCGTATTCTGGACATGCCTATCATCGACCACTGTGAGGACACTACCCTCACCGAAGGCGGCATGATGAACGAAGGCGCTCTAGCCCACAAGCTGAGGCTTAAGGGCATACCGGCATCTGCTGAGGAGAATATGATTACCCGCGACCTGGCTCTGGCGGAGCTAACCGGGGGGCGAATTCACATCGCCCACGTCTCCACGGCCGGCTCGGTGGCACTTATCCGCCGGGCTAAAGAGAGGGGAATCAGGGTCACCGCCGAGGTTACCCCACACCACCTGACCCTGACCGAGGAGAGAGTCACCGGCTACGATACCAGCGCCAAGGTAAACCCGCCCCTGAGGACAAAAGGAGACACCCAGGCCCTGCTCCAGGGGCTTAAAGATGGGGTGATTGACGCTATCGCCACCGACCACGCCCCGCATACCGAGGCCGAAAAAGGCCTTGAGTTCGCTCTGGCACCCTTCGGTATCAGCGGTCTGGAGACGGCTCTGGGCAGTCTGATGGGGCTGGTGCACAGCGGCGACCTGGCCCTTCCCACCCTCATCGCCAGGCTCACCACGGAGCCAGCCAGGATAATCGGCAGTAAATACGGACAGTTAGGCACCCTGAGAGTCGGTGCCCCAGCCGATATCACCATCTTCAACCCGGATATGGAGTGGGTAGTCGCCCCACAGGCCTTCGCTTCAAAAGGTAAGAGCACTCCCCTGGCCGGCTCAAAGCTAAAAGGCAAGGTAGTCGCCACTATCGCCCAGGGCAGGCTGGTTTATCAGGACGATTCCATAAAGATAGAAAAGCAAGCCGCAGAGAGGACGGAGTTAATAAGATGACCAAGAAGGCAATCCTGGCACTGGAAGACGGCTCAGTCTACGAGGGCTATACCTTCGGCAGCGAGGCTGATGCCTGCGGCGAGGCAGTCTTCAATACCAGCATGACCGGCTATCAGGAGATGCTCACCGACCCCTCCTATGCCGGGCAGATTGTGGTGCCGACCTACCCCTTAATCGGGAACTACGGCATAAATGAACACGATTTTGAGTCCCAGAGAATCCAGGTACGGGGTTTTGTGGTCAGAGAAGAGTGCCTTGAGCCCAACCACTATCTGGGCAGTAAGACCCTCGACGAGTTCCTGAAAGAGTATGACATCCCGGGAATCTACGGCGTGGACACCAGAGCCATCACCCGAAAGCTGCGCTCCGCCGGGGTGATGTTAGGCGCTATTACCACCGGCAAAGCCGAGACGGCCCTCGACAGGCTGAAGGGCCTGCCCGGCTACGGCCTGACCGACTTTGCCCGCCAGGTTACCACGGAGAAACCCTACTCCTGGGGGCCTCCCTGTGATACATGCGCCCTGAAGAACCGGTGCTTTGCCGGTAATACCAATCTCTGCGGGCTGGAGTCGGCCAGAAAGTTAAAGGAGGCAAGATATAGAATCGCTGTGCTGGACTGTGGCCTGAAGTACACCATCCTGCGCATGATGTGCGCTCTCAACTGTCGGGTAACGGCGGTCCCCTGCACCACATCCGCCAGGGATATTCTAAAAATGGGACCTGAGGGCATTATCCTCTCCCCGGGCCCGGGTAATCCCGAGGTGCTGGACTACATTGTGGACACGGTGAGAGAGCTTGCCGAAAAGAAACCCATCATGGGCATCTGTATGGGTAACCAGCTAATTGCCCGCGCCTTCGGCGCCAAGACCTTCAAGCTAAAGTTCGGGCACCGCGGAGCTAACCACCCGGTGAAAGACCTCGCCGACGGCAGAGTCCACATCACCGCCCAGAACCACGGCTACGCCACCGACCCCGATACCCTAAAGGACGGCCTTGAGGTGAGCCACATAAATCTTAACGACGGCACGGTGGAGGGCCTGCGTCACAAGGAGCTACCCATCTTCTCCATCCAGTATCACTCCGAGGCTTCACCCGGCCCGCTGGACAATACCTACCTCTTTGAGAAGTTTCTCAAGATGGTGAGGGGGAAGAAGTAAGATTGAGGGGGGTTTATGCTACCCTACAATAAGAACCTGAAACAGCCCTCCAGGCGACTCAGGGAGGATATGACCGATGCTGAAAGGCACCTCTGGGCGAAGATAAGGAGGAAACAACTAAAGGGATACCA
>DUEB01000085.1 GCA_011176655.1 Dehalococcoidia bacterium
TGTGGCTGAACTACCCCAATAACCCCACCGGCGCCGTGGCTGACCTTGACTTCTTTCAGCGGGTGGTTGATCTAGCTCGCCGGTATGAGATTGCCGTCTGCCACGATGCCGCCTATACCGAGGTCGCCTTTGACGGCTATCAGCCGCCGAGCTTTATGCAGGCTGAAGGGGCTAAGGAGGTTGGGGTTGAGTTTCACTCGCTTTCCAAGGGCTACAACATGACGGGGTGGCGCATAGGGATGGTGGTGGGTAATGCGACCATGGTGGATGCCTTGAGCCGGGTTAAGTCGAATCTGGACTCAGGGATTCCCCAGGCTATCCAGTATGCCGCTGTTGAAGCCCTGACCGGGCCCCAGGATTCAATTAAAGAGCAGAATGCCAGATACCAAAGGCGGCGGGACCTGGTTATCGACCGGCTGCTGAGCATGGGGCTCAGCGTCACGCCCCCCAAGGGAGGCCTCTATATCTGGGCCCGGGTTCCCCAGGGATATACCTCGGTGGAGTTTACCGACGACCTGCTGGAGCAGGTGGGGGTCGTGGTGACACCGGGGGTAGGTTACGGCGGAAACGGTGAGGGCTATGTCAGGCTGTCGCTGACTATCCCCGATGCCAGTCTGGTAAAGGGCTTATCGCGGCTGGCCGAATGGCGTGACCGAAAAGCCGGTCTGGGGAAGAGTAAGTCCTACTTAACATAAAGTATAAAGTTACGGGGGAGCGCTATTTCCAGAGGTACGGTAATAACAAAGCCAGCCCCGGAGCGTGCCTTCCTGGTGGCGGTGGCTACTAAGGGGGGTGACCGGGGATGGTCGGCCGAGGACTCCTTAGAGGAGCTGGCTCAATTAGCGGGCACGGCCGGCGTCAGCGTGGTGGGCAGGCTAGTCCAGCGCTTACCGGTACCTTCAAAAACACACTATCTCGGCCGGGGCAAGCTGGACGAGCTGCTGGCTCTAAAGGCCGGGGCTGGCTATGATGTGGTCGTTTTCGACGATGAGCTTTCCCCGATTCAGCAGCGAAACCTGGAAGAGATTCTGGGGGTAAAGGTAATTGACCGCTCTGCCCTGATACTGGACATCTTTGCCAAGCGGGCGCATACCCGTGAGGGTAAACTGCAGGTAGAACTGGCTCAGCACCAGTATCTTCTGCCGCGCCTGGTGGGTCAGTGGGGTCACCTGGAGAGGCTGGGTGGGGGCATTGGTACCCGGGGGCCTGGAGAATCTCAGCTTGAGACCGATAGGCGTCTCATTCGACGTAAGATTCAACACCTGCAACGGGAAATCGAGCAGGTAAAGAAACACCGGGCGCTGTACCGCCAGCAGCGCCGCAAGAGCAGTATCCCGATAGTGGCCCTGGTCGGCTATACCAACGGCGGTAAGAGCACCCTGTTAAACGCCCTGACTGAAGCCGGCACCTTTGTCGAGGACAAGCCCTTTGCCACCCTGGACCCGACTACCCGGCGCGTCATGCTGCCTGAGCAGAGGAGGGCACTAGTTACGGACACCGTCGGCTTCATCAGGAAGCTGCCCCCGACCATTATCACGGCGTTCCGGGCAACCCTTGAGGAACTGGCCGAAGCCAGTATCCTTCTTCACGTAGTCGACCTGGCTTCACATAATGCCGCCGAGCAGTGTCAGGCCGTAGAGGATATTCTCAACGAGCTGGCGGTCGCCGCTAAACCGCGGCTTACCGTCCTCAATAAGATAGACCTGTTACTTGACCATAACCGGGCTTGGGAGGAAGAGGCGGCGCTAGACTACTTTGCTGAGTGGGGCCCGCCGGCCAGCGAGAATACCGTGTTTATCTCGGCAACGAAAAAATGGGGACTGGCCGGGCTCCTGGAGCGCATAAGCCATATCCTCAGCTAGCAGGCTCACCTCGTTTAGGTGCCCCGCCAAAACGGCGCTCTCAAATCAAAATCTAGGCGCCTAAAAATCCTTTTGAGTAGTTTTCTATTTAGGGGCGTGCTTTAGCGACTTATTTTTTGTCATTTGCCGAAGTCCGGGGCGAAGGCGTTAATTGCATCTATGAACAGTGTTGCCGTGTAGGTGACCACCGGGCCGCCCCCCATGAGGTTGGCGACACACGCCGTCTCGATAAGCTCCTGACGGGTAGCCCCGGCTTTAAGAGATTCGTAAACGTGGTGGACAATGCAGTAGTCGCAACGGGCCGCCAGGCCAACGGCAGCGGCGATTAACTCCTTGGTCTTTACGTCTAACTCTCCGGGCTTCATGGCTGCTTTACTTAATTCGGCAAATGCTGGCATGCACTCGGGATGGGCTTCTCTCCAGCTACCAACTCCCTGTTGAAAATCTTTCAGTATTGCTTTCGCGTCCTTGGGCATTTACTTCACCTCCTGAAAAGTGTTTGGTGTTGAGATTTTACATATGCCAGGGGATATTGTCAATGTGGGG
>DUEB01000086.1 GCA_011176655.1 Dehalococcoidia bacterium
GTGAGGCCGTGCCGGTGGATGAGGGCCCGCGGGTGTTCACCGAGGAGCCGGTACCGATACCGACAGCGCCGGCGTCGCCGGCGACCGAAACAATACCGGTGTCGCCAGCGACTGAAACAGTGCCGGTGCCGCCGACCTCTCCGGCTCTGGAAGCAACACCGGCTCCGGTATATGAGGAGCCGCCATCTGAGTGGCTGGATGATGGTGATAATGGCAGCAAGGGGGGAAATGGTGAGGCCGAGTTGAAGGGGACACTAACTGGTTACCTGGAGACTCACCCCGGTGCCCTGCGCAACGCGCTTGATAAGGTTTCGCCTTCGGTACAGGCTGCCCTCCTCGATGCTATTCTCATCTCGGAAACCGCCTATCGGGAAGCCCTGGCGGCTATGGACTAGCCCTCCGGCGGCTCTGCTTCTACGGGTTTCGAAATTACCTCGCTTGTCCACTAACTAAATGGTAACCATTTACGTTATTATTTAGGAGGAGGCAAGAAATGAACAAGAAGTGGTTTTTGGTTTTGGTCTTAGCGCTGGCGGTGCCGGTAGTTGCCCTGTGTGGTTGTGCCGGGGGGACAACCACGGTAGGGGCGGTCAACCTGAACAGTCAGCAGACAGGTATCTGGGTCAGCGGGGAGGGTAAGGTAAGCGTGACTCCTGATATTGCCCTTCTCAGACTGGGTATCGAGGCTCAGCGGGCCACGGTAGCCGAGGCCCAGACCGAAGCCAACGGAGCCATGGACGAAGTGATGACGGCTCTGCTTGGTAGCGGCGTGGCGGAGAAGGATATCCAGACCCAGTATTTCAGCATTCGTCAGGTAACCAGGTGGGACGATATAAAACAGGAAGAGGTTGTCATCGGCTATCGCGTCGCCAACACGGTTAATGCCAAGATAAGGGATATTGAGGCGGTTGGGGCCATCATTGATGCGGCTGCCCTGGCCGGCGGCGACCTGACGCGCATCGACAGCATCAGCTTTTCCATCGATGACCCGACGGCCTATTACGGGGAGCTGAGGACCAAGGCGATTGCCGACGCTAAGGCCAAGGCGGAGCAACTGGCCGGGCTGGCCGGGGTCAGGTTGGGTAAGCCGACCTTTGTCTCGGAGGGTATCCAGGTGCCGTCATCCGGCTACCCGCGTTATGACTATGGCGGTGCGGTTCCGGCGCCGTCAATTGAGACGACGTCAATCAGCGCCGGTGAGATGGAGATTATTCTCAACGTTCAGGTCGCCTATGCCATTGCTAACTGATAAGGCTGGCCTGGATTTGTGCTCATAACGAAAGTAGTCATTAAGAGGGAGCCTCGTTCGAGGTTCCCTCTTTGTCTTTAGTCTTACCTTATTAGGTCCCGAATCTCAGAGCAGGGTTGGCTGCGGTGGTTTCCCCCGGTTACCGGGCCGACCGAGGTGCTCGTAGGCCAGCGGGGTAGCCAGCCGGCCCCGCGGGGTGCGCTCCAGAAAACCCAGTTGCAGGAGGTAGGGCTCATAGACGTCCATGATGGTGTCCGCCTCCTCACTGATTGAGGCGGCGATGGTATCCAGTCCCACCGGACCGCCGTTAAATTTGTCGATGATGGTGTAGAGGAGCTTATGGTCGACTTCGTCCAGGCCGATGGTGTCAATCTCAAGTTTGCCCAGTGCCTCCTGGGCTACTAGCTGGGTGACCGTGCCGTCGGCCATGACCTGGGCGTAGTCTCTCACCCGTTTCAGGAGTCGGTTGGCGACGCGCGGGGTGCCTCTGGCACGGCGGGCAATCTCCTCCAGTCCTCCGTCTTCGGCGGTTACCTGAAGGATGCGCGCCGAGCGTTTGAGGATGGCGCCGATAGACGTCTGGTCATAGAAGTCGAGGCGGTAGACCGCCCCGAAGCGGTCTCGGAGGGGTGGACTGAGCAGAGCAAAGCGGGTAGTCGCCCCGATGAGGGTGAAGTCGGGTAGATTTATCCTCAGGTTCTTGGCGCCGGGCCCCTTGCCGATAATGATATCCAGTGCGAAGTCCTCCAGGGCCGGGTACAGCATTTCCTCCACGGTGCGGTTGAGGCGGTGGACCTCGTCGATGAAGAGCACGTCCTGACTGCGGAGGTTGGTCAGGATGGCGGCCAGGTCTCCCGTGCGCTCTACGGCGGGGCCGGAGGTAATCTTGATATTAAC
>DUEB01000087.1 GCA_011176655.1 Dehalococcoidia bacterium
ACGGTCTGCATCTTACCCCGATAAAAGGGGTGCAGCCTCATGGCATCCTCGGCCGGTTTCCGCGCCTTAGCCAGGAGCTCCTCTTTGGTTATTTTCTGTGACATCATACCTCCTTCAATTCAGTAGATTTCATCTTTCCAGCAGCCTATTTATAGCCTATTTATAGCCTATTTATACTACTATATCCCTCCAGTAGACGTCCATGTCTCTCAGCAGCACGGCGATATCGCTGGGTCTCTCCGCCACGGCAACCCCGGCGTTACTGAAGGCGTCAATCTTAGACTCTGCGGTTCCGGCGCTGCCCATAATTATCGCCCCGGCGTGCCCCATGCGTTTTCCCGGCGGGGCGAACCTACCCGCAACATAGGCGACCACCGGTTTTGGATAGTATGTTTCCGCGATGTATTGCGCCGCCAGCTCCTCGGCGTTGCCGCCTATCTCGCCCACCAGGACCACCCCCCTGGTCTCCTTATCATCCCTGAACATCTCCAGAAGGTCGACGAAACCCAGACCGATAATAGCGTCACCACCGAGACCGACACAGGTAGTCTCTCCAAGACCAGCCTCGCTGATGTGGTGGGCAATCTCATAGGTCAGGGTGCCGCTCCTGGAGACGATACCTATGGTACCGGGTCGGAAAACACGAGTCGGCATGATGCCAACCTTGACCCTGAGTCTGGGATTTATCACGCCGGGGGTATTGGGGCCTACGACGACGACATCTTCTTTCCTGGCCCTGGTTATGAATTCGATGGCGTCTCTTTGGGGAATGCCCTCAGTGATAATCACCAGTGTTTTTATGCCCGCGTCAAGGGCTTCGAAGACCGCATCCCGGGCATGACTGGCGGGGACAAACAGAATTGATGTATTGACCCCATGACTGCTGGCGGCTTCTCGAACCGTATCGTAGACAGGTATGCCGCCCACCAGTTGCCCACCTTTACCTGGCGTCACACCGGCGACCAGCCTCGTTCCGTAATCCCTCATCAGTGCCGCATGAAAGCTGCCCTCGTGTCCGGTTATCCCCTGGACGACAACTCTCGAGTTCTCACTTAGTATGCTTCTCAAGCTAACCGGCTCTCTAGTTTTACCACTTCTGTGATAGCCTCTTCCATGCCGCGGTAGCTTTTAATCCCGGCCTGATGCAATATCTGGGCGGCTTCGTCCTCACGGGTGCCGCTCACTCTTATGACCAGCGGCTTTTTCGTGGTGGCCTCGTCCAGCGCCTGGACGATGGCTTTAGCTACCAGGTCACACCTGGTTATCCCGCCCAGGATATTTACCAGGACGGCCTTTATCTCGGGTCTGGACATGACCAGCATGATTCCCAGCTTGGTTTTATGGGCGTGGACACCACCCCCCAGATCCAGGAAGCTCCCCGGCTTGCCGCCGGCAAGCCGCACCATATCCATCGCCGCCATAACCAAACCGGCACCATTACCGATAATACCAATATCTCCGTCCAAATCCACGTAGGCCAGCTTCTGCTTTCTGGCTTCGGCTTCCCGTGGGGTATCCTCTATTCTCAGCGAACCCCTGGCCGCCAGTTCGGGGTGTCGGAAGACCGCATTATCATCCACGATTATTCTGGCGTCAGCCGCCACGAACCGGCCAGAGGACGTCTTGACCAGAGGGTTTATCTCGACTAGCTCAGCATCGTGTTCCAGGGCCATGCGATACAGGGTGGTCAGGATATCGGCAAACGTGTCAGCATCGCCCTTATCCAGATTAAACCGGCACAGCATCTCGATAGCGTTCTTCTTGCTGAAGCCTTTTGTAATATCAACCTGATACCGGGCTATCTTCTCCGGGGAAACCCGGGCTACCTCCTCAATATCAACACCACCGCTGGTGGAAGCGAGGACGACGTACGCCCTGGCCTGTCTGTCTACCGTTAGAGACGCGTAGAACTGGGCCGATATATCCAGCCTTTCCTCAACCAGCAGCCGCTCTACCAGGCACCCCTTAACAGTGCTGCCCAGCAGGTTTTCGGCAACCTCCTTAGCCTCGGTAGCATTACTGACAAATACTATTCCCCCAGCCTTACCCCGGCCTGATACCAGTATCTGCGACTTCACTACGGCCGGCTTACCTATTTCCTGCGCTGCCGCCTGGGCCTCGGCTGATTTGCTGGCGGTAGCGCCG
>DUEB01000088.1 GCA_011176655.1 Dehalococcoidia bacterium
AGCTCAAACTGAGTCGCCCGCGCCTCTTCGGGCAGCATATCTCCCAGAATTCTCTCCAGGGCCATGGTGTGGCTGCAGAGCCCCCAACTGGCAAAGAAGTGGCAGGAGCAGTGCCACTTACCATCTCTATATTCAGTGGTGTAGTTATTGTTCTCACCACGAAAGTTCACTGATAACCCGGAGAAGGTGATCCGGTCTGTCTCCTGAGCATAGCGCTTCGCCTTTTCTATCTTTCCAATGAGACTCGACTGCATGACGACACCTCCTTTAATATAAAAAGCACTAAGCCGTTTTGGGGCCAGTGCTTTCTTTCCTTGGACAGAGCAGACTGTAAGCTAAGCACACATTGTTCACCACTTAGTCAGACTATCCTCTACGGTTTATATTCTACTCCCTTTTTGCCCCAAAGTCCAGGGGGAAACCGGGTTTTGATGGCTGATTTGGGGTGCCGCTATGGGCTGCTCTTCAGGCTTCTCGGCCCTATTGTCATATATCCTCATCCAGCTTGCCTGGAGTGAGGCGGTTCCTGTAAAATATCTAACAGAATACCACCCGAGGTGAGGTAAATGCCGGTCTATGACTACGAGTGCAATCTCTGTAACTTCCGTTTCGAGAAGAGGCAACGCTTTGATGAAGAGCCCTTAGCTATCTGTCCCAAATGTCAGGGCAAGCTGCGCCGCATCATCCACTCCACGCCCGTCCTCTTTAAGGGGAGCGGTTTCTATGTCACCGACAGCCGCAAGGGCACGGGAACGGAGGGGACTGCCGAAAGAAAGCCGGACCAGAAACCTCACCAGGTGAAATAGGGTGAAGGTGCTCCTGCAGCGGGTTAGCGCCGCCTCGGTTAGCGTCGCCGGAGACCTGGTGGGCAAGATTGACCGGGGGCTGGTCGTCCTGGTCGGCGTGGCCAGCGGCGATACCGAGAAGGATGTGCAGTATCTGGCCCAGAAGACCGCCAGCCTGCGTATTTTTGCTGATGATGAGGGCAAGTTTAACCTCTCCGCCCTTGATATTGAAGGGCAACTGCTGGTGGTGAGCCAGTTTACCCTGCTCGCCGATACTCGGAAGGGGCGCCGCCCCAGCTTCAATGAAGCGGCACCGCCGGCGCTGGCCCAGGAGCTATTTACCAGGTTTGTCGCCGCCCTCCGCGCCACGGGGCTTAAGGTAGAGACGGGACGCTTCCAGCAGTATATGCAACTAGAAATCCACAACGATGGCCCGGTGACCATACTGCTGGACAGCCGGGACAAGTTTTAGGCTCGATTTACCCCCGGCGGACTATCCCTAAGAGAAACAGTGGCGGCTGTTTCGGGCTGGTTCGGAAACTATTTGCACAAACAACTGGTTGCAATTAGCTGGTAAAGGTGATAGACTAAATAGCGTGAAAGCCAGATGGATAGGACACAAGCTATCTGACCTCGGCTACCGGCTGACACCGCAGCGGCTGATGATTCTCAAGGCGGTGGAGGATGCCAATAGCCATATCAGTGCTGAAGAGATATATGCCCAGGTGCGCACCTATTATCCCCAGATGAATATCTCCACGGTCTACCGAACGCTGGAGCTGGTCAAGGAGCTGGGTCTGGTGACGGAGACGGATATGGGTGACGGGCGGGTGCGCTATCACTGCATGGGAAAGGGCCATCACCATCACCTCGTCTGCGAGAAGTGTGGCAGCATCATTGATATGGAGGAAACGATACTGGATCCGCTGTGGTCTGAAATTGAGCGTAAATATAACTTCAAGGTTGATATGAAGCACCTGGTCTTCTTCGGCTTGTGTGCCGGGTGCCGGACATAAATTTTTTGCTGCTTAGCGCAACAGGTTGCAATTGCACTAGAAAGCATCAAACTGGGGTGTCATGGCTGATAATGAGAGAGTCAAGCTCAGAGTGCTGCTCGGCTACTGGATTGAGCACAGCCGAGAACACAGCCAGGAGTTCAAAGAGTGGGCCGACCGGGCAGAGGCAGCCGGACAGCCTGAGACTGCCCGCGAGCTGTTACAGGCTGCTCAGGAGATGGACAGTGCCGCTGGGTCGCTATCCCGGGCCTTAAGAAGCTTGGATAAAGGGGAGCCATAAAATGTGTTTATCGAAGGCATATGTTGCCAGGAACGGCGAGCCGGAGCTTGTCCTGGCCGAGGTCGCCTCTCTGAAGGTTAAGGATGAGAAGCTGCTGTTAAGCACCCTCCTCGGAGAGCAGAAGGAAATCGTGGCCCGTATCAGGGAGATTGATTTTCTGACTCACCGCATTACTCTGGAAAAAGGCACAAAGGGAGGTTATCGATGACCAGATGTAAGGCTCTAGCCAGTGTGGTGCTGGCGCTGGGAATTGCGGCGACTTTAACCCTGGGGGCCTGTGCCCCGGCCAAGACGGTTAATAATCTAAACGTGGTTACCAGCACCTCTCTTATCGCGCAGATAGTGACCCGGGTTGGCGGCGATAAGGTTAGTGTCATTAACATCATTCCGCCGGCGCAGTGCCCGGGGCACTTCGACGTTAAGCCGGGTGATATTCAGAGGCTGGCCGACGCCGACCTCTTCCTGCTCCACGGCTGGCAGGGGGAGAAGTTCTCCCAGGAGCTGATTGACTCGGCCGACAACCCCGACCTGACAGTAGTCAGTCTTGATATTCAAACTACCGAAAGCGACAACTGGATGGTACCGTCGGTGCAGAGAGAGGCTACCGACAAGATTACCGCCGCCCTGTGTCAGGTAGATAGCGAAAACAGCGCCGCCTACCAGCAGCGTGCCGCAGACTACAGTAATGTGATTTCAGCCAAGGAAGCGGAGCTAAGAAGTGAGCTTGACCAGGTAGACTTCTCGACGATAAATGTCATGTGCGCCGAGATGCAGGCTGGCTTTGTTGGCTGGCTCGGTTTTAATATCGTTACCAGCTATGGCCGCCCCGACTCCTTCACGCCGCAGGTGGTAAGAGAGCTGGTGGATGCCGGTAGAGAGGCTGGCGTGAGCCTGATTATTGATAACCTGCAGAGCGGTCAGGATGCCGCTAAGGCGGTGGCCGAGGAGCTTGGCTGCACGCGAATAATACTCTCCAACTTCCCCGGTGGCTTTACGGACACCGAGACCTGGGAGAAGGCTATCGACAAAAACGTGGCCCTCGTCTTAGAGGCCTTAGGCCAGAACCAAGGATAGGAAGGCGGTGCCATGAACGGTACGGTGGTAAATATTGAGCATGCCGTGGTCTCCTACCGCGAGGATGTCGCCCTGCGCGGCGTGTCCCTCAGGGTAAGGTCGGGGGAGTTTATCGGCATCGTCGGCCCTAACGGCGCCGGTAAGACAACCCTGCTCACCATAGTTAATGGCCTGGGCAAACTGCTCAGCGGTCGGGTCTGGGTGCTGGGTGACTATCTTACCTCAGCTAACGGACATTCCCTGCGCAAGAAGGTGGGCTATATTGCCCAGCTTCAGAATATCGACCCGCGGATGCCGGTGAATGTTCGCGAGGTAGCCATGATGGGGCGCTACGGGCTCCTGGGCCTGCTGCGAAGACCCCAAAAGCGCGACTGGGAGATTATAGATGAAGTCCTGGAACTGGTGGGCATGACGTCTCTTGCCCGGCGGCCCATCGGACATCTCTCCGGAGGGGAGCAGCAGCGCGTGGCCCTCGCCCGCTGTCTTGCCCAGGAGCCGCAGATATTCCTGCTCGACGAGCCCACGGCTTCCCTGGACTGGCGGGCCAAGACCGACATCTTAGAGCTGGTGAGGCTGATTCACGACTCGCGGAAGCTAACCACCCTGCTGGTGACCCATGACCTCAGTGCCCTCCCCGTCGCCTGCGACCGGGTGGTGCTGATGAAAGATGGGCTTATCTGGGGTGAAGGAAGCCCCGCCCAGGTACTCACCGATGAGAAACTGAGCCAGCTATATGATATCCCCCTGGCGGCGGTTAAGGCGCGGCGGGAGGAAGCCATTTCGGTATAGCCCACTTTGCGGGCGGACTTTGTGCTAAGACCGGGGAAATTTGCATATGGATTTATCTATTTTGGGCTACCAGTTTATGCAGAACGCCATCCTCTCGGCCGTGCTCGGCGGCGTCGCCTGTGGCCTGATTGGTGTTTTCGTGGTGCTCATGGGCCTGCCCTTCATCGGTGTCGCCATATCGCATGCCGCCTTTGCCGGGGCTATGCTCGGCCTGTGGCTGGACTTTAATCCCCTGCTCGGTGCCTTCGTCGCCAGCTTTATCGCTGCGGCTATCATTGGCCCTCTGGCTGACCGCGGGGAACTCAGCCCCGATACCTCGGTCGGGGTCATCTTTTCCCTCATGCTGGGGCTTGCCTTTCTCTTCATGGGCCTGATGCCGGGCACCAAATCGGGAGCCCTGGAGATACTATGGGGCAGCATCCTGACCAATACCAGAAGCGACGTCATGCTACTGGGGATAGTAGCCGCGGTCGTGGTCGGTCTGATTATTGCCTTTTATAAGGAGTTCCAGGCCACTATTTTTCATCGGGATATGGCGCTGGCGGTCGGCATTCCCGCTACCGCCATTTTCTACGGGATACTATTTTTGACCGGCGCCACCATAACTGCGTCGCTGCGCCCTATCGGCGGGCTGCTTATCTTCAGTCTGATACTAAACCCGGCCGCTGCCGCCTACCAGCTTACCTACAGCATGAAACGGATGTTCCTTATCGCGGCTGGTTTCGGGGTTCTCTCCGGCCTGGTGGGGCTGCTCATCTCCTACCTGTTTAACATCCCCAGCGGGGCCACCATAGTAATTACCTCGTCAGTAATCTTCCTGATTAGCAATTTCCTCTCCCCGAAGAGAAAGGTAAAACGCTGGCAGAGGCCGTCGCCGTTGGAGGAAGGACAGTGACCAGGACTTTCTTCAACCGAAAAGCGCACATCTGGGATGAAGACCACTCCGAAAGAGATGCTGCCAAGCTCAGGGAGATGACGGAGCGCCTTGGAATCGAGCCTGGGGCGACGCTGCTTGATGTGGGGAGCGGCACCGGTGTCTTCCTCCCCATGCTGCTGAGTAAGGTCGGTAAAGGGGGACGGTTGTTCGCTCTTGACTCTGCCGAGGAGATGTTAAAGCGGGCCCGCAGCAAGCCCATCCAGGGGGAGGTCTACTACCTTCAGGCCGACGTTAGCGCTATCCCTATCCAGAGCGGGGTCTTTGACGTCGTCGTCTGCTACTCCAGCTTCCCCCACTTCCAGGATAAGCCCGGAGCCCTTTCCGAAATGAACCGGGTGACTAAAGACGGCGGCCGGCTCTTCATCTGCCATACCTCAAGCCGCGACCAGATCAATGATGTTCACAGTCAAATACCTACCCTGGAGCAGGATGTTATCCCGGACAAGGGTGACATGCAGCGGCTGCTGAGGGACGCTGGGTTTAACGAGATCACCATAGCTGACGGCGAAGCGAGCTATCTGGCTCGTGCCCGAAAGGTTTGCCGGGGCAAGATCCGCTAACTGCTAATCCCGGTGGATACAGTACCAGGAACCCCCTTTGATTATCTTCTTATCCACCAGTCCCTTCTTAACCAGCTCCTCCAGGATACTATGGTTCTGCCAGGTCAGGCTGAGTAGGGCCATTCCCCGCCATAAAGAGTTTTCCGATGGTAGTTTACCCTCATCGATAGCTTCGACTATTTCGGAGGGCTCGTAGGCGCTATCCGGGTGTTCCGTCAGGAACTTCAGGATTCTCTGGGCGGTATTATCCAGCCCCTTCTCAAACTGCTCTCTGGATATCGGCATCATCCCCTCCTTTTACTTTGTCAGCTTGGTATTACTGAGTTTAACGGCCTCAGGTTCAAGCTCCAGGCTGAAGTCCAGGGCTGGCGCCGAATGAGTAAGGGCACCGATAGATATTATGTCAACTCCAGCCCTGGCCACGGCACGGACATTAGTCAGGGTTATGCCGCCGGAGGCCTCCGTCTTAATGTCTCCCGGTATAAGGCCCTTAACACGCCGTATCTCATCAGGGCTCATGTTGTCCAGCATAATTATGTCCGCCCCACCCTCAACTGCCGCCAGGGCCTCGTCAAGCGTGCTCACCTCAACCTCAACGATTAAACCTTTGGGTGCCTTCCGCTTGGCTCCGGCGACGATGTCCTTGAGGCTCATCCCCAGGGAGCGCAGGGCGGTAAGGTGATTATCCTTAATCAGTATGGCGCTACCCAGGTGGAGACGGTGGTTCTGCCCGCCGCCGAGGCGCACGGCATACTTCTCCAACTGGCGGAGACCGGGGGTAGTCTTACGCGTATCAAAAATCTTAGCCCTGAGCCCCTTTGTCTCGGCGACAAACCGGGCCGTATAGGTAGCGATACCACTGAGCCGGCCCAGGAAGTTGAGGGCGACCCGTTCCCCCTTGAGGATGCTGGCTACCCGGCCGGAGACAGCACACACCACGTCCCCGGGCTTGACTATAGCCCCATCGGCAATGGGTAACTCGGTCTTCAGGGTCGGGTCAATCTTGCTAAACACCCTCCTCGCTACCTCCCCACCGGCCAGCACCCCGCCTGCCTTAGCCGCTACGAGGGCCCTTCCCTGAAGCTCAGGCGGTATCAAGGTCTCACCGGTGACATCGCCGCAAGCCAGGTCCTCAGCCAGAGCCAGGTCTATGATGCTATCAATCTGTTCGGTATCTGATTTGGGGTTATCTGTCATGCCACCTACCCTCCCATTTCCCTCGCTGTTACTTAACCGCCAGCATACGGTCAACCGCCCGCTTTGCCCGCAGCCTTATCTCTTCTGGAACGGTGACCACGTTTTGTCTTAACTCCATAGTCCTGGCCACCGTTTCCAGGGTGGTCTTCTTCATATCGGTGCAGACCTGGCTCTTTGAAACCAGGTAGAATGACTTCTCCGGGTTCTGCTTACGCAGCCCGTGCAGTATTCCCTCCTCGGTGCCGATAATAAACTCATGGCGGGAGCTGGCCCCGACATAGCGGAGCATTTGAGATGTGCTCAGGGCGGCGTCAGCCATGGCGACCACTTCGGGCCGACATTCGGGATGCACGAGCACCTCGGCATCGGGGTGAAGCCTCCTTGCCATCCTTACCTGCTGCGGCTTGATACGGTGGTGAACGTAACAGAAGCCGGGATAAAGCCTCAGCTTCTTCTCGGTCTTGGTAGAAATATAGTGTCCCAGATTCTGGTCGGGAACGAAGAGGATTTCGTCACCGGTGACCGAGGCTACCACCTCGACACCGTTGGCTGACGTGCAGCAGATATAGCTCTCCGCCTTGACCTCGGCTGACGAGTTGACATAGCAAACGACCACGGCTCCCGGATATTTCTGCTGCCATCTCTTCAGCTCGTCTGCCGAAATCATATCAGCCATAGCGCAGCCGGCACAACCCTCGGTGAGCAGCACAGTGCGCTCCGGATTAAGGATAGCTGCCGTCTCCGCCATAAAGTGCACGCCGCAGAAGACAATTGTTTGGGCGTCAACGCTGGTGCAGATGCGGGCCAGTTCCAGGGAGTCCCCGACGAAGTCGGCAATATCCTGGACCTCGGGCCGCTGGTAGTTATGGGCCACAATCACCGCCCTGAGGCTCTCTTTGAGTTCGGCTATCTTTTCCTTCATTCTTTCAAATTCGTCCGTGTTCACTGTTACCATATCACCACTATATCCTCTATAGTATCGTTGAATGACGGCTTCTCATATACGTACCCCGGCTTTGGCTCGATACACTTCCAGTAACGCTTGCCAACGACCGGCCTGACCCTCTCATCACTGATCGGGTCAAAATATACCATTCCTTCATCGGTCGTGTCGAAGGCAATTATGGCATGACCCGAGCTGGGAAAGCGTACGTCAACCAGGGCGCACCTGATGCCCTGCTTCTCGGCATTATTGTTAACGTCGGCCGCAAAGTGAGAACATACATACTCACCCTCAACGTATTCATTGGCGTCAGTCCTGTCTTTCTCCAAGAAGTCGACTGCCTCCCTAAAGGTGGGATTATGCAGGTTAAGCGCACTAGCCTCAAT
>DUEB01000089.1 GCA_011176655.1 Dehalococcoidia bacterium
CATACTGACTACCGGCTACGCCTCTCTAGCCGCCGGCCGGATATCCGCCGACCAGAAGGGAATCGAGGAGCTATTCCAGCTCTACCGGGACTTCTACCGGGATGCGCCCTTTGTCCGGGTGGTGGCACAACCCCCCCACACCAAGCACACCTGGGGGAACAACACCTGCTTCATCCACCCCACCATCGACCTGAGAACCGGGAGGTTCATCGTTATTAGCGCCCTTGATAATCTGGTCAAGGGAGCGGCCGGTCAGGCTATCCAGAACATGAACCTGATGCTGGGTCTGGCCGAAAAAACCGGCTTAGAAGCGCCGGCCGTTTACCCCTGAAGGCAGGGGGCTATTGACATCCAGCCGTAAATGGTTTATCGTTGTTTATCGTTCATAGCCAGTTAAAGAAAGGAGGTCAATAATGCAAGCCTACTGTGTGAAATGCCGCACCAAGAGGGAAATGAAGGACGCCAGAAGCATAACCATGAAGAACGGCCGCCCGGCAACTCAGGGGGTCTGCCCGGTCTGCGGCACCAAGATGTTCCGCATCGGTAAGAGCTAAGGGCAGAAACTCTTAGAATTAAAAGGAGGCTGGATACTCGCTGCCGGGTGTCCAGCCTTTTTGTCCCCGCTCATTTTCTTCACTTTACAGCTAAACTGTGCTATAATAATTAAGTGGCTACCCTTAAGTAATACGAAATTTCCGCCAAGGGGGGTAGCCTTTGCTTTTGTAACGACCCCCGCTGGGTAGTTCACTTAGTTTCCCTGAGCCCAGCGGCCATTGCCGAGGTAAAGCCAGCCATGACACAGGAACCATCATCAGCCCGACCAAAAAATGAATACACCGCCGAGCATATTCAGATTCTCGGCGGGCGGGAAGCAGTGCGCCGCCGACCCGGCATGTATATCGGCAGCACCGACCAGCGCGGGCTGCATCATCTGGTCTACGAAATCGTCTACAACAGCGTTGACGAAGCTATGGCGGGCTGCTGCACCAGAATCGAGATTACCATCCAGCCGGACAACTCCGTCAGGGTAGAAGACAACGGGCGCGGTATCCCCGTGGATATCCACCCCACCACCAAGGTCTCCGCCCTGGAAACGGTAATGACCACCCTTCACGCCGGCGCCAAGTTCGGCGGCAAGATATACCAGGTATCCGGCGGTCTGCACGGTGTTGGCGCCTCGGTAGTCAACGCCCTCTCCTCCTGGCTCAGGGTTAACATCAGGCGCGACGGCAGGCTCTACGAACAGTCTTATGAACGCGGTATCCCCAAGGACAAGGTGGCCGCGGTCGGTGAGGCCAGCGATATCGGCACCACGATTACCTTCCTCGCCGATAGCGAGATATTCGACAGGATAAGCTACAACTTCGATACCCTGTGCGAACGCCTGAGAGAGGTGGCCTACCTGAACAAGGGGCTGGAAATCTGCCTCCGCGACGAGGGAAGAGACTGCCAGAAGACCTTCTACTTTGAAGGCGGTATCACCAGCCTGGTGCGTCATCTTAATCGAAACCGGGAAGTCCGTCATCGCCCGCCAATCTATATCTCCCGAACCCTGGACAGCACCATCATTGAGGGCGCCCTGCAGTACAACGATGGTTTCACGGAGACCATCTTTAGCTTCGCCAACTGCGTTAATACCGCCGATGGCGGGAGTCACCTTACCGGCTTCCGTTCCGCCCTGACCCGGGTGCTTAACGACTACGCCCGTAAGAACAAGTTCATCAAGGAGGACGAGCCCAACCTGACCGGCGACGACGTCAGAGAAGGGCTGACGGCGGTTATCAGCGTTAAGCTCGCCGAGCCGCAGTTCGAAGGCCAGACCAAGGCCAAGCTGGGTAATGCCGAGGTCAAGAGCATGGTGGAGAGCGCGGTAAGCGACGGACTGGCCCTCTACCTTGAGGAGCACCCCAACGAAGCCAAAAGGATTATCGACAAGTGCCTCACCGCCGCCAAAGCCAGAGAGGCCGCCCGCAAGGC
>DUEB01000009.1 GCA_011176655.1 Dehalococcoidia bacterium
GCTCTTCAAGCAGAATATGGAGTCTCTGGGACGTAAGGTAAGCCTCACCGACCCGGAGAGTGCCTTCGGCAGCACCGATATGGGTAACGTCAGTCAACTGGTACCCGGCATTCACCCTGAGGTAGCCATCGCCCCTAGGGAGGTCGTCATCCACTCTCCGGAGTTTGCCCTGGCGGCAGCCTCAGACGCCGGTAGCCGAGGTCTCCTCGACGCCGCTAAAGCCCTGGCGATGACGGTCGCCGACCTAGCTTCACATCCAGAGACGGTTAGCAAGATTAAAGAGGAATTCCGGCAGGGAGGATAAAATTGGCAAAACGTCCCCAGCACTACGAGGTTATTATTATCGGCGGTGGCCCGGCGGGGCTCAGCGCCGGAATCTACACCGCCAGAGCCAGGCTAGACAGCCTACTAATAGAAATGGGGCTCGTCGGCGGTCAGATATTAAATGCCGAGCATTTGGATAACTATCCGGGCTTCCCGGAGGGCATTAGCGGTACCAAGCTAGCTGAGCTGATGCACGAGCAGGCAACCAAATACGGTCTTAAGACCACCGTCGCTGAGGTTACCGGCGTAGGACTGCAAGACGAGCTGAAGGTGGTTGAGACCGGTAGCGGTAGCTTTAAAGCGCGGGCGCTTATTATCGCCAGCGGCTGCCACCGGCAGAAGCTGGGGGTGCCGGGAGAAGAGGAGTTCACGGGCAAGGGGGTATCCTACTGCGCTACCTGCGACGGTGCCTTCTTCAGGGAGCTACCGGTAGCCGTGGTCGGCGGTGGCAATGCCGCCGTTACTGAAGCCCTGCATCTAACCAAGTTTGCCACTAAGGTTACCGTGATTCACCGCCGCGACCAGCTCCGCGCCACCAAAATCCTTCAGGAGAAGGCCTTCTCCGAGCCGAAGATAGACTTCCGCTGGGACAGCGTGGTCGAGAAAATCGAGGGTAAAGACCTGGTCAGCGGCTTAAGGCTGCGTAATGTTAAGACGGGTAAGGAGTCCGCCTTAAGTGTCTCCGGCGTCTTTGTCTCGATTGGGTTCATTCCCAATACCGAGTATCTCAAGGGTGTCTTACCCCTGGCGGAGAATGGCGCCATCATCACCAACGGTATGATGGAGACCGGGGTGGCCGGTATTTACGCCGCCGGCGATATACGCCAGGGTTCTCCGCGGCAGGTAACAACTGCCTGCGGCGATGGAGCTACCGCCGCAATTCAAGCGACAAAATTTCTGACCTAACCGATGATAGCCTTTTACTCCACTTACCGGTGCAGTATAATTATTAGAAAGGTGGAACCCGATGAAGGTTGTGTTTCTAGAGGATGTGCCCCAAGTTGCCCGGGCTGGCGAGATAAAAGAGGTAGCCAGTGGTTACGGGCGGAACTATCTGATTCCCCGAAAGCTGGCCCTGCCGGCTGATGCTCAGGCTATCAGCCAGGTAGAAGCACGGCGGCGCCTGAAAGCCCGGCAGCAGGCGGAAAGCGAGTCCGAGCTACAGGAGCTGGCCCGGGAGCTGGACGGCCGGGAGGTCACCCTTAAAGCCCGGGTTGGGGCCAAGGACCACCTGTACGGCTCGATTACCAATGCCGATATTGCTGATGAGCTAAAGAACAGCGCCGGGATGGTGGTTGACAAGAGAAAGATAGAGCTAGCGGAGCCTATCCGTCAGCTCGGTAGCTATGAGGTATCGGTTAAACTGGCTAAGGACATAGTATCCCAGATAAGGGTTACCGTAGTAGAAGAGGCGGAAAAGGAAGAGAAGAAGGAAGAAAAGGAAGAGAAGGAGCCCAGCTAGGTGAACGGCGAAAAACTACCGCCGCATGATATTGACGCCGAGGAAGCCGTGATTGGCTCGCTGCTGATAGACGGCAGCACTATTTACCAGATTGCCACCCTGCTTCAGCCAGCCAGCTTCTACAGCGAGCGTAACGCACAGCTCTTTAGCGCCTGCCAGCAGCTCTACCAGCGCAACGAAGCCATAAACCAGATTACCCTGGCCCAGGAGCTCGACCGGCAGGGTAAGCTTGAGGCGTGCGGCGGTGCCGCTTATCTAAGTCATCTCATATCCATGGTGCCGACCTCGCTCGACATTGAGCACTACGCTCAGATTGTCTACCGCCTGTCCATAATGCGCCACCTCATTAGTGCCGGTAAGCAGATTACGGATATCGGTTACGCCGCCGACCCGAACGTTGATACCAGCCTCAGTCGGGCGGAGGATGTCCTGTTCCGATTGAGGCAGGGGCAATTCAGCCAGGACCTGGTGCCCATCCGTCAGGTGCTGGATAGATACTTTGAAGAGACGGCTCCGGCGGCAGAAGGGCCCGCCGAGGCAGTCCCCCACGTCCTATCCAGCTTTACCGGGCTGGATGAATTCCTCGGTGGCTTCCAGCGCTCTGACCTGATTATTATCGCCGGCCGGCCGAGTATGGGTAAGACCAGCCTGACCCTTAATATCGCCCGGAACGCCGCCGTGGAGTGCGGGGCCTGCGTGGCCCTGTTCAGCCTGGAGATGTCCCGAGAAGCGCTGGTGCTGCGCCTTTTGTCCAGCGAATCCGGGGTTAACCTGAGGCAGGTTCGTCTCGGGCTCCACACGGAAGCGGAGGAGAGGAGGATTATGGAGGCGACCGGTGTCCTTGGCGAAGCCCCAATCTACGTTGATGATTCGCCCCAGCTGCGGGTGGTGGAGCTGCGCAGCAAGGTGCGCCGGCTCTACTACGAGCGGGGGGTTAATCTTATCATCGTTGACCACTTGGGACTGATGCATGCAGACAGCAGAGTGGAAAACAGGGTCCAGGAGATAAGCTATATCTCTCGTTCCCTCAAGGCCATAGCGCGTGAGCTTGAAGTACCTCTGATAGCCGTGTCCCAGCTCAGCCGAGCCTCGGAGTGGCGAGCCTCACACCGCCCTCAGCTTTCCGACCTGCGTGATAGCGGCAGCATCGAGCAGGATGCCGATGTGGTTATGTTTATCTACCGGGACGAAGCCTATTTCGCCAGCCAGAAGGAGTGGGAGGATGCCCACATCGGTGAAACCTACCCCCCACCGGCGGAGATTATAATCGCCAAACACCGTAACGGGCCTACCGGGCAGGTAAGTCTGCGTTTTATCCCCAAACTGGCCAAGTTTGAAAATATTGCTAATGCTGAGCCGAGTCTGCTGTGAAGTATTAAGACTCCACTCACTGTTTTGGCGGCCCGGCGGAGTATCACTAGCAGGTATTATTAAGGATGGGTCTCATGGAGCGATTTAAGGGTTTCCCGGCCAGGATGCAGTTTACGCCGCTACCCAACCCCTTCTTCAGTGCCATCCTGCCGCAAATCAGCGATGTGACCGAGCTTAAGATAACCCTGTATCTCTTAGCGGCTCTCTACCGCAAGCGGGGCTACCCCCGCTTCATAAGCCGCGGGGAGCTACTGGGTAATACCAGCCTGATGCGCAGCCTGAGACAGACCGCTGAGCCGCCGGCTGAGGCGCTTACTAAAGCCCTGGAGATGGCCATCAGGCGGGGGACTATCCTCCACATGGCACTGGACAGGGACGGCGCTACGGAAGACGTCTATTTCCTCAACACCGAGTCGAACCGGGAGACCATCGCCAGGATTCAGAGCGGTGAGCTTAGCCTCCCCGGACTGGAAAGCGAGGAGCCGAGCTATGCGGAGACTGAGGAACAACCCGACATCTTCACCCTTTACGAAGAGAACATCGGTATGCTCACGCCCATGATTGCCGAAGAGCTTAAAGAGGCGGAGAAGCTCTACCCACCAGCCTGGATTAAGGATGCGGTGCGAGAGGCGGTTAGCCAGAACAAGCGCAAGTGGAGCTATATCTCGGCAATTCTGGAACGCTGGTCGCGAGAGGGCAGGGAAAGTGGAACCTATCGGCGAGATTCTAAAAAACAAGACCCCGACAAATACGTCAAGGGCAAATATGGACACATGGTCTGGCGCTAGCGAAGCTGAAGTAACTTCGCTGAGTTCAGACTGTTCGGTCTGCAAGGGGGCGGGTTTCGTGCACCCCCGTCTCCCTTCGGGGAAGCCCGATTTCAGCCGGGTTATCCCCTGCCGCTGCACCAGGGAGGCCCTGGACAGGGAGCAACAGACCCACCTGCTCCGCTACAGCAACCTGGGCTCACTGACCCGTTTTACCTTCGACACCCTCATCCCGCAGGGAAGAAGCGGTAACCCGGTAAACCAGGAGCTGTTCAGCCGCGCCTGTGAAGCCGCCAGGGCCTTCGCCCGTGAGCCCGAAGGGTGGCTCGTCCTGACCGGCCCCAGTAACAGTGGTAAGACGCACCTGGCGGCGGCCATCGCCAACGAGTGTATCAGCCACGGCCGGCCGGTCTTTTTTATCTCCACCCCCGACCTCCTGGACCGGCTGCGGGCCAGCTTCAGTCCCTCTAGCGAGGTTCCCTATGACGAGTTCTTCGACCAGGTGCGCAGCGCCCCGCTCCTGGTGCTGGACGACCTGGGGGTTCAGACCGCTACCCCCTGGGCGAAGGAAAAACTGGACCAGCTACTCAACTACCGCTTTAACAGCCAGCTACCCACCGTGATTGTCCCCATCACCCCGACTCAGGACCTCGAAGACCGGGTGCGCAGCCGGCTGACCAACCCCGACCTGTCCCGGATATACGTGGTTGAGGAGAGGCAGGACCCGGCGGGATACAGCTGGGGGGCCGAGTTTGAGCTGCAGAAGGAGATGACCTTCGACAGGTTTGACTGGAGGCGAGCCAACCTGCCGCCCGAGCAGCGCCAGAACCTGGAGAAGGCGTTTAACCTGACCATGAGCTTTGCCAAGTCCCCTGAAGGCTGGCTGGTATTTCAGGGCGATAACGGCTGCGGTAAGACCCACCTGGCGGCGGCTATCATTAACTACCGCTATCAGGCCGGAGAGCCGGCCCTGTTCGTGGTGGTGCCTGATTTTCTCGACCACCTGCGCTCCGCCTTCAACCCGGAGAGCAAGGTATCCTACGACCAGCTCTTTGAAATGGTAAAGACCGCCCCCCTGCTCGTCCTGGACGATTTCGGGGAGCAGACCACCACCCCCTGGGCGCAGGAAAAGCTCTATCAGGTTATGAACTACCGCTATAACGCCAAGCTGCCCACCATAATCACCACCCGCTGCTCACTGGACGAGATTGACAGCCCCATCGGTTCCCGGCTGGTTGACCACAAAATCAGCACGCCGTTTAATATAACCGCGCCTGACTATCGCAGCGACCTGCGCTCCAGCCGTAAGAGGGCACCCCGCGGCGCTAAGAAGGGGCGCTGGGACTAAGCCGCCGGCTAAAGGCTTGTAAAGCCAGCGGTTTTTTGAGTAAAATGGGGCGGGCCTGGCTCAAGGAGACGAGGGGCGCGCCTCATCAGTATAACCCCGGGAGGAGACCTTAATCGTGATAAACCTGCCCGTCCTGGTATTAAATCAGAACTATGAGCCGCTTAACATATGTCGTGCCCGGCGGGCGGTAGTCCTGGTGTATCAGGGGAAAGCGGAAATGCTTGAAAACGGCACCGGGTTCATCCACTCAGCCGCCCATACCTTCGACGTGCCCTCGGTAATCCGCCTGGCCTACATGATAAAGCGTCCCCGGCCAAAGAGAAGACTGACTCGCCTTGAGGTGTTCAGCCGAGATCAGTATATCTGCCAGTACTGCAGCAGAGAAGGCCGACAGCTCACCCTAGACCATGTCATTCCCCGCCATCAGGGCGGCGAGCATACCTGGGAGAACGTGGTCAGCGCCTGTATCCCCTGTAACCGCCACAAGGCGGGCAGGACTCCGGAGCAGGCCGGGATGAAGCTAATTCATCGTCCCTCACCCCCGCGCGATAAGCTGCCTTTCTACATCCCCCACCAGCTTAAGAACCAGCTTGGGTGGCAGAAATACCTTCCTCAGTAAAAAGGTTAGAGGGCTATGGACTCAGCTCTTCTTCCGCCGCCGGCGGGACTGGCCGGCTTCAACGGCTATCTCGCTGAGGGGTAATTCTACAGTCGCCCCACCCTCCAGTTCCGCGGTTACCGTTTCCTTGAGGGGATTAACGGCTACTACCGAGGCCAGTCCCTTAGAGGTCGAAACCTGCTGGCCCTTCCTGGGTAATCTGTCGCGCATTGCCCGGTATACCTCGGACTCGTAGCCGAGACAGCACATGAGACGCCCGCAGACGCCCGATATCTTCATGGGGTTAAGGGGTAAATCCTGCTCCTTAGCCATTTTAATGGAGACCGGGGCAAACTCATCCAAAAAGCTGACGCAACACAGCGGGCGGCCACAGCGACCAAAGCCGCCGACCAGCTTGGCTCCATCTCTAGGCCCTACCTGCCTTAACTCTACCCGCACCTTGAAATGATTGACCAGCTCCTTGACCAGTTCGCGGAAGTCGACCCTCTCGGCGGCGCTGAAGAAAACAGTAAGCCGGCTGCCGCTGAGATTGTATTCCGCAGACAGTAGCTTCATGGGTAGCTTCAGCTTATCAATCCACTGACCACACTCAGCCAGAGCCTCGGCACTCTTCGCCTCAAGCTCCCGGGCCTGTTCAATGTCCTCAGCCTCCGCCTTGCGTATCACTGGCTTCAGTGGCTCATCTAGCTCACTATCCATTACCTGCTCGGGGGCAATAACCACCTGTCCCATCTCTAAGCCGCGGCTGGTCTTAACCACCACATAGTCGTTTACCGCCAGTTCAATATCCGCCGGGGCAAAGTAGTACACCCTCCCGGCTCTCTTAAAACGTATGCCCACAATATTAGCCATATCTTACCCACCTCTCCTCGGCAGGCTAAGCATCAGCACCTCCAGCACGAGCTGTGGATTGGCGTTCTGCTTGAGCTGCACTAGTGCCGCCTGAATACTGGTGATAAAATCCCTTATCTCTAGCAGGCTGTAGTCCCCGGCGCGGCTGGTAAGCGTATCTTCCAGGTCGGCATTGGTAATGAGACCGGGGCAGCCAGCCTTGATTAGCAGCAGGTCACGCCACCACCTGAGCCACAAGCCCAGAATCTCGGTAACCGATTCCCGGTTCTGGCCGAACTGAGTGGCTAGCTGGAGAGCATAGTCAAAACGCCCCTCGCCGTCGCCGCTAGTTACCTTAAGGAGCCTCTCCAGCCTCTCCGTCCTCTGCTTGAGCGGACTATCGTCAAGGACTGCGGACAGCGCCCAGCCCAGGCAGCCGTTTGACAGCCTGGCCAGCAGGTCGGCTCGCGGCGTCCCTACATCACAGCGACTACTGAGCGCCGTCTCTATCTCAGCAGCGCTCAGTGGGGGTAACTCCAGCCGCTGGCAACGGGAGATAATCGTGGCCGGTAGCAATCTCTCGCTGGCGGTCAGCAGGACGAAGATTACCCGCCCCACCGGCTCCTCCAGGGTCTTGAGCAGGCAGTTAGCCGCTTCGTGCGACATGAGCTCAGCCCCGTCAATAATGAACACCTTAAACCTGCCCTCAAACGGCGGTAGGCTGGCGGAGTGCTGCATGGCCCTAATCTGGTCAATACCGATTTCGGTCTGAAGCTTAGCTTCGTTTGAATTCCGGCTTCCCGCCAGGTCTATAACCTGGATGTCGGCATGCTTGGCGGCGGCTATCTTCTGGCAGGAGGCACACCGCCCGCAGGGAGGCTCCGCCGCCTCACAGTTCAGCGCCTTAGCCAAATCCAGGGCCAGTGTCATCTTGCCCACGTGAGGCGGCCCGACGAAGAGATAGGCATGGGCTAGCGCCTGTCTCTCCAGGCTGCACTGGAGCAAGGAAACAGCCCTGTTCTGCCCTACCGTTTCCCACACCCTGGGTTTACTCCTCTCTAGACCAGGTCGCACCGGGTCAGGTCGGCGAAGGTCTCCCTCCGCCTAATGAGACGCCCCTTGCCTTCTCTAACCATAATCACCGCCGGCCTGAGCGAGGCGTTATAGTTACTCGCCATCGGCAGGCAGTAGGCGCCGCTGCCGGGTATGGCAATAATATCGCCAGTGACAAGCGGAGGCAGGCTGATGTCCCTTATCAGGATATCCCCCGACTCGCAGAACTTGCCGGCAATGGTAACCTCCCCGGTCTCTTTTTCATTCATCTTGTTAGCCACCACCGCCTCATACCTGGCTCCGTAAAGAGCCGGGCGGATATTGTCCCCCATGCCGCCATCCACCGAGACATAACGCCTGACGCCGGGTATCTCCTTAATCACCCCCACCCTGTACAGGGCCACTCCCGCCTGCCCGACTACCGCCCGCCCCGGCTCGATAGTAAGCCGCGGCGGTGCTAAGCCAAGCTCCCGGCACTTACCGATGACCCTGGCGGTGATAGCCTCAGCATAGGTAGAAACCGACGGGGCGGGCATATCCCGGGTATACTGAATGGCAAAGCCGCCGCCGATATCCAGCTCCTTGAGTTCAAAGCCGTGCCTTTTCTTCATCTCGCCGGCAAGGTCAAGCACGCGCTCAATAGCCAGCTCGTAAGGCGCAACCTCGTGGATAAGAGAGCCGATATGAAAGTGGAGGCCGACAAGGTTAAGGTTGGCGGCGCTTATCGCCCGGGCCACGGCTTCCTCTGCGCCGAGCATAGGAAAACCGAACTTGCTGTCAATAACACCGGTGGCAATATACCTATGGGTATGGGGGTCAACCCCGGGAGACAGCCGGAGCAGGATATCAGGCTTAGCCCCCCGTTCCCCCGCCAGCCCATCAAGCATACTAAGCTCGGGGAGGTTATCCACCACGATGCGCCCCACCCGCCACTCAAGGGCCAGCTTTAGTTCCTCGACTGATTTGTTGTTTCCGTGGAAGTACACCCTGTCCAGAGGGAATCCAGCCTCCCGGGCGATGTGAAGCTCGCCCGCCGAGACTACATCCAGCCCCAGCCCCTCCTCATTAAAGAGCCGGGCCAGCGCAGTATTCATAAAGGCCTTGGCGGCGTAGATAACCCCGGTGCCGGGATAGCGCCCGCCGAACTCGGTCTTGAACTCAGCGCACTTACTGCTCAGGCTGAACTCGTCAAAGATATAGAGCGGCGTACCGAACTCCGCCGCTAGCTCAGCGCTGTCGCAGCCGCCGATGACGAGGTGCCCCTGGCTATTCACCTCGGCGGTCAGGGGAAACAGGGAAAGGTTACCTATCATTTCACCCAATGTTACCAGCGCCCCGAAGTGAAGTCAATTTAGATTTTGCTGGTTATAATACCAGCCATGGCAGCGGGGATGAGAGGTCGTATATGGACAATAGAGAATATTGTAGAACTAGCTGATTGACAGTCCTCCTTTCGGTGCTATAATCAGGGTGCAATGAGAAAACCATTAACCAATTCCGCCTTCATTGATGGCAACAATCTATATAAGTCCGGTTTCGATATTGGGTGGAAACTAGACACTCGGAAATTCAGAATACATCTAACGGAAACCTATCAGGTGAGAAAGGCCTACTACTGCATAGGATATATCCCCGCTAACACAGGACTTTATGCTAGACTGCAATCTGAAGGTTACGAACTGATATTCAAGAAAGTCCAATATATTAACGGACAACCAAAAGGAAACATTGACGCTGAATTGGTTCTGAAATGTATGACTCAATATAGAGTCTACGATAAAGCTGTTATAGTAACTTCCGATGGAGATTTTGCCTGTCTGGTCAAGTATTTAATACAAAAGAAAAAACTACGGGGTGTCATCGCATCCAAAAGGATGTTGTGTTCCGACTTATTACAGGAAGCCTCTGGCACATATCTCTCTTATCTCGATGACCTTAGAAAGAAATTAGAGTATATAAGTCGAAGGGGAACCTCATAAGGACAAAACCTTATGCCGTTCCCCTTCGTAGTATCTACTGTTAGTAGATTAGCACATCAATATGCCAATGTCAAGCATTCTTTTGTCTTCTCTTTAGCTACCATTTCCCCACAATGTCTCACAATCAATATCGCCGATATTTATACGCACTTATAATGGCTTAAAATGACTCATAATTGCCTATTTATTTTTCCTTTGACAAACCCAACAAGGAATTATCCCCTTCTCAAACTGACCCACTACCCAAAGAAATCGCATTATTGACAAACAGCAAACGTTATGTTACATTCAATTTAATTAAATAGCGTAAAGGCTGGGAACAAGACTAGTAGCCTTCCAGCGAGGCGCAGAGAGTCGGGTAAGGTGTGAGCCGATGCTGGCGCAGAAGGTGAATGGACTTGGGAGCCGCGGGTTGAAAGTTGGCGGGATGTCAATAAGTAGGCTGCGCCGCAAGGGGAGCGTTATCAGACCCCAGGGTATCGAGGGCTTGTCCTCTGTACCTGAAAAGAGATAGCCGGTGATGCTGCTACATGAAGCCGGCTAAGAAGGGTGGCACCGCGGAGTGAAACTCTCGCCCCTTTAAGGGACGGGGGTTTTTGATTTAGGGAGACAAAATGTATCAGCCCACTCTGGACGAGGTTAGAGAGCTATCAAAAAAGGGTAACCTGGTACCGGTCTGCCGCGAGATTATGGCCGACCTGGAGACGCCGGTGTCTGCCTACCTCAAGATAGCCCGGGGCGACTATTCCTTCCTCCTCGAGAGTGTCGAGGGCGGCGAACAACTGGCACGCTACAGCTTTCTGGGCACCGAGCCTTCCCTCATCCTGAAAACCGGGCCCGAGCAGCCGATTGACCCCCTGCTGCCGATAGAGAAGGAGCTGAGCCGGTTTAAGCTGGTGCCGGTAAGCGGCCTGCCCCGTTTCCACGGCGGCATGGTCGGCTACCTGGGCTATGAGGTCGCCCGCTACTTCGAGAGGCTGCCCTCCCCCGACCCCGACCCGCTGGGGCTTCCCGAGTCGGTCATGATGCTGGCTGATAGTCTGCTCGTCTTCGACCATCTGACCCATAAGATTAAGGTCGTCTCCCACGCCCACCTCAACGGCGATATTGAGTCGGCATATCATGAGGCAACCCGCAAGATTGACAGCCTGGTGGCAAGACTAAAGCAGCCCATGCCCACCCCACCTCCACCACCGACCCGGTCTTCGGCGCCTCCAGTCTCGTCAAACCTCACCCGGGCCAGGTTCGAAGCCGGTGTTGTCCAGGCCAAGGAGCATATCTACGCCGGCGATATCATCCAGGCTGTTCTGTCACAGCGCCTGGCCAGGCCGGTGAAGGCTCACCCCTTTGCCCTGTACCGGGCGCTGCGCTCTCTCAATCCCTCCCCTTACATGTACTATCTTCACCTGGACGACTTCCATATCGTGGGCTCCTCTCCCGAGCTGCTGGTAAGGGTGGAGGACGGGATAGTAACCACCCACCCCATCGCCGGTACCCGGCCCCGGGGTAAGAGTCCGGCCCAGGATATGACCCTGGCCGAGGAGCTCAAGCATGATGAGAAAGAATGTGCGGAACACATCATGCTGGTCGACCTGGGGCGTAACGACATCGGGCGGGTAAGTGAACCAGGCACGGTAGAGGTAAGCCAGCTCATGGATATCGAGCGCTACTCCCACGTAATGCACCTGGTATCCCATGTTCAAGGCCGGCTCAAAGCGGGGCTCTCCCAGTTCGATGCCCTGCGTAGCTGCTTTCCAGCCGGGACCGTCTCCGGGGCGCCCAAGATTCGGGCTATGGAGATTATCGCCGAGCTGGAACCGGACAAGAGAGGCCCCTATGCCGGGGCGGTGGGCTATTTCGGCTTCTCGGGTAATATGGATACCGCCATTACCATCCGCACCAGCATTATCAAGGATGGCGTTGCCTATGTTCAGGCGGGGGCCGGTATTGTCGCCGACAGCGTCCCGGAGCGTGAATACCACGAGTGCCTGAGTAAAGCCCAGGCACTTTTTACAGCTATAGAACAGGCGGAGGTAGCCAGTCGTGCTGCTGCTCATTGATAACTACGATAGCTTTACCTATAACCTCTTTCAGTACCTGAGCGAGCTGGGAGAAGAGGTCTGGGTAGCCCGCAACGACCGGGTGAGCCTCGCCGAGATTAGAGCGCGCTCACCGGAGCGCATTGTCATCTCGCCCGGGCCGGGCACCCCGGAGGAGGCCGGTATCGCTAACGACGTCATCCGCCGCTTTGGCAGCCGGACTCCCATTCTCGGTGTCTGCCTGGGGCACCAGTGCCTCGGCTATGCCTACGGGGCTAAAGTCAGCCGCGCCGGCGAGATTATGCACGGTAAGTCTTCCCTCATCCACCACGACGGAAAGGGGGTTTTCAGGGGGCTTAAGAGCCCCTTCCCCGCCATCCGCTATCACTCCCTGGCGGTAATGCCCGACGGCCTGCCCGACTGCCTTGAGATAAGCGCCCACACGGAAAATGGTATTATTATGGGGCTGAGGCACCGTGAGTTTCCGGTGGAGGGCGTCCAGTTTCACCCGGAGTCCATCATGACCGGGGTGGGTAAGGATTTACTCAGGAATTTTCTCAACCGCGAAGGATATCATGATTAGAGACGCTATTGAGAAGGTCGTTAGCGGCGGCTCGCTCAGCTTTAGTGAGGCGGCTGAGGTTATGGAGGAGGTGATGAGCGGGGAGGCAAGTCCGGCTCAGATTGCCGCCTTCATCACCGCGCTCAGGCTCAAAGGGGAGACCGTTGCCGAGATTAGCGGGCTGGCCAGCGTCATGCGGGCTAAGGCGGTTCCGGTGAAGGTAGACCCGCCGCTAATCGACACCTGCGGCACGGGCGGCGATAACACCCAGACCTTTAACATCTCCACGGCGGTAGCCCTGGTGGCGGCCGGAGCCGGTTTAAGGGTAGCCAAGCACGGCAACCGGGCCATGAGCAGCCGCTGCGGCAGCGCCGATGTCCTCGAAGCCCTGGGGGTTAAGACCGACCTCGGCCCTGAGGCGGTTGCCGAGTGCATCGCAAAGGTGGGTATCGGCTTTATGCTGGCTCCAGTCTTTCACCCGGCGATGAGGTTTGCTACTATCCCCCGCCGCGAGATTGGCATCCGCACCGTATTTAACATCCTGGGCCCCCTGACCAACCCGGCCCGGGCCGAGTTTCAGGTTATCGGCGTGCCCACCCCGGAGCTGGGGACAAAGGTAGCCCAGGCCCTCCACCACCTGGGCACCAGACGCGCCCTGGTAGTGCACGGCTCGGACGGCCTGGACGAAATCTCAATCGGCGCTAAATCAGTGGTCTGGGAGGTTAAGGAAAGCGGCGTTTTGCCTCCGTACGAAGTCTCGCCCCAGGAATTCGGCTTTAAGGAAGCCGGGCTTAGCGAAATCCGGGGAGGCACCCCGCAGCATAACGCCCAAGTCCTGCGCCGTGTCCTGGGCGGGGAGCGGGGCGCAAAACGGGATGTAGTCGCCATGAATGCCGCCGCGGCTCTGGTCGTCGGCGGCAAGGCTGAGGACTTGAGAGAGGGGGCCCGCCTCGCCGAAGAGGTAATTGACGGCGGCGGGGCTTTAGAAAAGCTGAGTGCTCTGGTAACATTGAGCCAGAGTCTAAAGAAGGCGCCCGGATAGGTCGGAGACATGCTTCATAAGATTATCGCTCGCAAGAGAGACGAAGTTAAGCTGCGGAAGCAGGCTGTGCCCCTGGCTACCCTCAAGGAACGCATCGCTCAGCGGGAGGCGCCGCTTGACCTGGCGGCGGCGCTGCGCGGTGAACCGGTCAGGTTGATTGCCGAGGTAAAGAGGGCATCGCCGTCGCGCGGTATTCTCTGCCCCGACTTCGACCCCGTGGCCCTGGCGACAGGGTATGCTCAGGGTGGGGCGGCGGCTATCTCCGTACTCACCGAGGAGAACTACTTTGGCGGCAGCCTCGACCACCTCGATGCCATCAGAGAGGCGGTTAAGCTGCCCCTGCTACGTAAAGATTTCCTCTTTGACCCCTACCAGATATACGAGACAGCGGCCTGCGGCGCCGACGCCCTGCTCCTAATCGTGGCTATCCTGAGCCAGGAGCAGCTCAGCCAGTTTCTGTCCCTGAGCCACAGCCTCGGCCTGAAGTGTCTGGTTGAAATTCACAACGAGTCTGAGGCCGACCGGGCACTGGCCGGTGGCGCCGAGATTATCGGTATCAATAACCGGGACTTAAGGACCTTTGAGGTTGATATCAACACCAGCCGCCGACTGCGCCCTCTGATGCCCAGAGGGCAGATTGTGGTCAGCGAGAGCGGTATCCGGAGCCGCGAGGACGTGAAGAAGCTGAAGCAGTGGGGAATTAACGCCGTCCTCATCGGCGAGGCTCTGGTGACCGCCGGTGACATTCCGGCTAAGATACGAGAG
>DUEB01000090.1 GCA_011176655.1 Dehalococcoidia bacterium
ACCATAACCTCAACCCTACCGTCAAGGTCTTCCAGAACAGCGCTGGCGAAGGCTCGGCCGTCCCGGGTATACAGGCTGCGAACCGAGGCCACCATGCCCGCCACCTTAACGTTTTGCCCTACCAGTTCAGCATCAATCTGACCGCAAAACGTAGTATTGGGCGAGGTCTCTCTCCCGGCCAGGGCGCTGAAAGGATGCTCCGAGAGGTAGACACCCATGAGCTCCTTCTCCCAGGCCAACCTATCCTTGACTGGTATCTCGGCTGGCTCAAGGGCAAGGCCGGGCACCGGCACCGGCACCTCTTCGCTCCACAGGTCGAACATGGTAGACTGTCCCGTATCCCGCAGACGCTGTTCCCGCTGGGCGAGAGACACGATACTGTTTATGTTCTGTAACAGGCTTCCCCGGCTGCCCAGACAGTCCAGGGCACCAGCCTTGATTAAGCTCTCCAGGGTCCGCCGGTTCAGCCCGCTCAGGTCGGCACGGCGGCACAGGTCTTCGATAGACACATATTCACCCTCCTTGGCACGCTCGGCGACCAGCGGCTCTACGGCACCAGGCCCCACGTTCTTGATAGCGGTCAACCCGAAGCGGATGGCCGGTGCCTGACCGCCGTCCGCCTCTATGGAAAAGTTTACCTGGCTGCGATTTATATCCGGAGGTAAAACCTTAATGCCCAGGCGACGGCACTCCCTAACGGCACTGGCTACCTTGTCCGACTGGTCAGCATTGGTAATAAGCAGCGCGGTTATGTATTCCGCCGGGTAGTTTGCCTTGAGGTAGGCAGTCTGATAGGCAATCAGGGCATAGCTCACGCTGTGAGCCTTGTTAAAGGCATAGCCGGCGAAGGGCTCGATAAGGTTAAAGACCTTCTCGGCGATCTCATCCGGGAAGCCGTTTTCCCTGGCCCGCCTGAGGAAGTTACGCCTTTCCTTCTTCATGACCTGGGGAATCTTCTTGCCCATCGCCTTGCGGAAGATATCGGCCTCCCCCAGGCTGTAACCGGCGAAGGCGCGCACGATGAACAGCACCTGGTCCTGGTAGACAATCACTCCGTAGGTCTCTTCCAGGATACTGGCCAGCTCGGGGTGGGGATAACGGATGGGCTCAATACCGTGTTTTGCCTTGATGAAGGTGGGGATATGCTCCATGGGCCCCGGGCGATACAGGGCCACCATAGCCGCAATATCGCTGAAGGTGGTCGGTTTGAGCTCCCTGATATGGCGGCGCATGCCGCTCCCCTCTAACTGAAACACCCCCGCCGTCTCCCCCGATGAGAGGAGTGCGAAGGTCTTGGCATCATCCATGGGAAGACGAGCCAGGTCAATATCAATACCGCGCTGCCGGGAGATAATCTCTCTGGCCTTGCCCAGAATAGTGAGGTTAGCCAGACCCAGGAAATCCATCTTCAAAAGCCCGATACGGGCGATATCATCCATGCTGAACTGGGTCATGACCGCTTCCTGAGCACCCCCCCGGCTTACCCTCTGAAGCGGGACGTATCTGGTAAGAGGCTCCCCGGATATGACCACACCGGCGGCATGGGTGCTGGCATGGCGGGAAATCCCCTCCACCTTACGCGCCGAATCAACCAGATTACGGATTATGGCATCATCACGATAGATGCTGCTCAGCTCAACATTCTCCTCAAGGGCCCGGCTCAAGGTCATACCGGGAGCAAACGGCACCAGCCTGGCAACCCGGTCAACGTCGCTGTAGGCCAGCCCCAGAGCCCGCCCCACATCCCTGATAGCCGCCTTCGCCCCCAGGGTGCCGAAGGTAATAATCTGGGCCACGTGGTCCGGCCCGTATTTCTGCGATACATAGCTGATGACCTCGTCGCGGCGCTCGTCCTCGAAATCCAGGTCAATATCAGGCATCTCCTTACGCTCGACGTTAAGAAAGCGCTCAAAGACTAGCTTATGCTCGACGGGGTCAATGCCGGTAATCCCGAGACAATAAAGGACAATACTGGCCGCGGCGCTGCCCCTGACCCCGAACAGAATGTCCTGCTTCTTGGTGAACGAGATGATGTCCCAGACAACCAGGAAGTAGTTGGCGAACCGGGTCTCCGCTATCACCTCCAGCTCATAGCTAAGCCGCTCGGTTATCTCCGGGGTCGGCTGGGGGTAGCGCTGGGGTAAGCCCTGACGGCAGAGGTCAGCCAGGAACTGGTCGGCGGTCTTCCCCGAGGGCAGGTCTATCTCGGGGAGGTAAAGACGCTCAAAATCAAGCTCCAGGTTACACATCGCCGCAATCCGTTCCGTATTCTCCAGCGCCTCCGGGATATCGCGGTAGAGCTCCGCCATCTCCTCAGGGCTGCGGAGATAAAAGAAGTCCCCCGGCATCCTGAATCTCTTCTCGTCGTGGACAGAGGTATTCCGCCCGATACACAGCAGCAGGTCGTGGGCTTCAGCATCCTCCTGTTTTATATAGTGGGCATCGTTGGTCGCCACCATGGGGATATTCAGCTCACGGCTCATCGTTATCAGAACCTGATTTATCCTCTCCAGCTCAGCCATGGGATGGCGCTGTATTTCCAGATAGAAATCACCCAGCACCTGCTGATACCAGCGAGCCGCCTCCTTGGCCGCCTCAAGGCGCCCCCCCAGGATAAGACGAGGCACCTCGCCCCCGATGCAGGCCGAGAGACC
>DUEB01000091.1 GCA_011176655.1 Dehalococcoidia bacterium
CCAGACCGGCCGCTAGCCTTGGCGTTCTCCGCTACCTGGTAGCCGTGCCGTCTCAGGTATTCCAGGAGCTGTGATTTGGAGCTGAATGCAAACGGCTCCCGCTCTATGGCCGCCTCCGGCTGCTGGGTAGCTTTCGCCAGCGCCGCCTCCAAGTCTTTAAGCTGTAGCACCTTAATCCTTTGGTGACCGGCAAATGCCTCGGCTTCCATCTCCAGCGGGGAGTTAACCAGCAGCACCTTCTCGTGAATACCGGTGTCGTAGGCTTTATCGTCAAACTCAAATACGTCGCTCAGGGAGACCTTATCGCCGGCCAGCTTGATTCCGATGGCAATATCGTGAGTGATGATGCCGTTATCCCTGGTAGCTAAGATGTCGATATTATGCTCGGCGCCGGACCTGCCCTTCTTGACGGCGTTTTCGGTAACCTCATAGCCGCGCCGTCTCAGAAACTCGACGAGCTGGGCTTTAGGTTTAAGCTCAAATTCCAGCCGGCCTCTCTTGGCCTCATTAAGGCTGTAAGAGTAGATGTTTACCTCGGCGACCTTGTCCTCACTGGTAACCGAGGAGCATCTTAGACAGCGCCATTTTATTACCGGTATGTGGAAAACATCCCCGCAGGCATGACACTTGCGCATCAGGCCCAGGCTTCGATAATCGCTCTCGACCTTTCTCAGCTCCGCTTCACACTTGGGACATACCAGTCTGCCACCAGCGATGAACTCGTCCTCCAGCCCGACATATCCGCAGATAAGGTGTTCCAGGACCCGGCCGCGCGCGATGTCACCAGAGCCGCATTTGGGGCAGTGGGTGGTCGGTCTCAGGTTTGCCGACCGGCACTGAGGGCAATGAAGGAACCGGTCGTAGAATTCCTTCTTTAGAATACCCCGGCTGGCCAGGGACTCCAGCATTGATACGGCTTCCTGCCCCTTGACCTCCAGCATCTCTTCGAGAAGGGGATAGGTGTAGCCCATTTCGCTGGTGAAATCAAAAGCGGGACTGATATCGCCGACCTTCCCTGCCAGTATCTCCACCACCAGTTTGGTAGCTTTTTCGTCGCCTGTCAGACTCGGGAAAGCGTCTGCTGATTCCGGAGTTTCGCTATCTTGCACCATTTTCCACCTCCGCCAATCAGGGACTTGTGAGCAAAGTATACGTTGTCAGTTGTCAAAAATCAATAACCAGTTATCCGCCCTATTGACTAGACCCGCAAAAGCCGCCACAATAGAGACTAGATGGAAGGCGCTCTGATTGCCATATTTACCGTATTGGGGATGGTTATCGCCAGTTTCCTCAACGTCTGTGTTGACCGTTTGCCCCGTAAAGAGTCGCTGCTCTTTCCGCCCTCCCACTGTCCCACCTGTCAGCACCGCCTGGCGGCTATAGACCTAATCCCTGTCTTCAGCTA
>DUEB01000092.1 GCA_011176655.1 Dehalococcoidia bacterium
CCCCCTTGAAATTCCTGGGAATCTTTGCAAAACGTAGGTAGTCGGGCTTAGCGCCTTTAGAAACCGATTTTGGCGCCTCGGCGAGCAGACCAGACTCCAGTCGCTGCCGGTTGGCGCCACTCACATCGTTAAAAAGTTCAACCGTCACACAGCAAGCATCTTCGTGCTCGCTCTCCAGCGGAATGCCAACTACAGCTAGATCGAAGGCTTTTGGCGATAGCCGGTAAGAGTCAACTATGAACTCGGTAAGTTCCTCAGCCACCTGGGCATAGGCATAGTTGGCGCCACCACGGATAAGAAGCTCGGAATCCCTGGACAGCCAATAGTATTCCAGATTACCATCGTCGTCTTTCAGAGCAAACACGATGTCCCTGAGACCGGTATACCAGCCCTCTCTGAATACATTCTTGGTGGCTTCTTCATCTCCTACATAGCAGCTAAAGAGGTTCCCACCCTGAGCAATAAGGTAGCCGGGTTCTCCTGTTTCGCAGGGCACCATATAGCTGGCACTCTCCGGGTCGGCAGATTTCACTACCTTGACCCTTGTGAAAGGAAAGTGTTCCCTACCGATATAGTACCCTGCCATCTCCTCATTGTTGTATCGATGCGACCAGCCAACCCTCAGCGCTTTCAGGACTGCCGTCTCTGGCATTGTTGTGGGGATGGCAGTTACCTGAAGACAGGTCTCTGTAGAACCGAAACGGACATGAGGAATACGTCCGGCAAACTTACGTACGCGTTCAATGGTCTTGGGACCTACCGGAGCGGAGCCAATCAGGATGTCCGTCTGGTTCAAAGCCTCTTTAAGCTCGCCCTCTTCAACGGGTAATTTCCCCTGCTTGAGAAGGCTATCGAGAAAATCAATGTGCCGGGGGACTAAGGAGGCAATGAACAAGCCCCGTTTATGCCTTATTGCTTCGGTCAAAACTCTCCAGTAGGGGGTTGTATAGCGTTCCAACAGGTGTAATACCGCCCCCTTGCGGCGGAGGGCCCAGTCGGATAGAGCCGTGGAATTCGTGTGGTGTAACGGATTTACCAGAAAAAAATCTATCGGGGCCGTCTCAGAGAGGCCAAAGTAATGCTCATAGGTGAGCCTGTTGGTCAGATAGCTGCGGTGGGAGAGACTGACCCCTTTAGGTCTACCCGTTGTGCCAGAGGTGAAGACAATGATTCTCTCATCTTCATAATCAAGAGGGGTATGGGGGGCATCAAAAGGAAGCAGGTGCTTATCTAATATGTCGGCCTCAAGGAAAACTACCCCGGGCAGAGCGGCCTTGAGCTCTTCTATACGAGAAGCAAACCCTCTATCGTAAAGACAAAACCTCGCCTGAGTAATAGTCGCCTTGTAGATAATACGTTCGTTATCATCTACCTGCCAGTTAATGGTAGCCGGAACACCTCCTACCAGAACCGAGGCAAGGCGAAATACCAAGTCATGCAGGCTATTAGAGGAAAAACAGTGAACTATCCGAACCCCTTTTGATATTCCGAGATTTCTCAGATGGGCTGCCGCTGAGCAGGCAAGCTCCCAGAATTCACCCCTGGTCAACAAGCGTCTCTGGATGGCTCCCCGGTTGAAGGCATAATAATATAGAAAGGGGAAATCTCGATTTTCGAAGGCAGCGCAGTACTCTTCCGTGGGAGAAGAAAAGGTGGTCAGCGAGGTTACTGGCTCTCCAGTGGTCAGGAGAAACGGCTGTACGTCGTCATGCTTAGTCTCATTCATAAATTCCCTTTTTGACCCGGCTCTCGCCCTAAGGCGTAACATAAAAGGGATTACTTGTTAACTCAGTGAACTTCCAATCCCCTTCAACCTTAAGGTACTCAGTGGAGCTGAGGGGACTCGAACCCCTGACCTCCTCCGTGCAAAGGAGGCGCTCTCCCAGCTGAGCTACAGCCCCACGGCATTAAGTATTATAAACAAGAGCCACCCTTATACGCAATTGATAATAATGCTATAATGAAAAGTCCTGTCGCCAACTTGTCCTGATTTCTCGGGCACCGGGATGATATTCTGGTAGTTCAGTGTGGGTAGATGACAGTCGCCAATATTGCTATTCTGTTGGGCACCGGTCTCGGCGTTGGCTTTGCCGGCGGTCTTCTGGGGGTGGGTGGCAGCTTCATCATGACGCCGGTCCAGTATATGATATTCACCAATATGGGGCTGCCGGTAGATACCGCCATAAAGCTGTCGTTCGGCACCAGCCTCGCCGTGATTCTACCCACCGCCGCCAGCGGCACCCGGAGGCATCAGAGGGAGGGAGCGGTATGGTGGCGCGCCGCCCTTATTATCGGTAGCTGCGGCCTGGGCAGCGCCTATGGCGGGGCCACTCTGGCCGCCTACCTCCCCGGGGCAATACTGAAGATAGTCTTCGGGGCTGTCGTCCTTGGAGCGGGCGTCAGAATGCTGAGCTTCAGACCACCAGAGGCTGATGTCGAGCCGAAGAGTGACCCCCGGATTTGGGCAGCCTGGGGGGCGCTTATCGGACTGGTCAGCGGACTCATCGGCATCGGCGGCGGCATGCTGGCGGTGCCCATAATGGTACTGGTGCTCAAGTTCAAGATGCACGATGCCGTAGCCACCTCCCTGGCTGTGGTCATGATTACCAGCATCGGGGGAACGGCGGGCTATATGGTTAACGGTCTCGGTGTCCCGGGGCTGCCGCTCCATTCCCTGGGTTACGTTCACCTGGAGACGTGGGCGCTTCTGGCAGCTACCAGTATCGGCATGGCCCAGGTCGGAGCGAGAACCGCCCACCGAATACCTGCCAGACCGCTGAGATATGCCTTCGTCGGGGTGTTATTCTACATGGGACTGAGGATGCTCGGCGTCTTTGACTAGTCTAAAGGTAGCTTAACCCGTCTAGCCGCCAACAACCAGCCGGCCAATCTGATAGATAAGGGTGGCGATAGTCCAGGCGATACCGGTGGTATAGGCTACGGAAAACCAGGCCCACTTCCAGGAGTTGGTCTCGCTTTTAATAGCGCCAATAGCAGCCACACAGGGGACATAGAGAAGGCTGAAGACCATAAAGGCAAAGGCAACGAGTGGCGTCCAGCCCAGGTGAGCGCTCAGGGCGCCGCCCAGCACCCCCTGCTCAACCGCAAAGATAGCCCCCAGACTACCGACCACCGTCTCTTTAGCCAGGAACCCGAAGACCAGGCTCGCTGCCGCCGGCCACTGGCCGAACCCACAGGGGGCAAACACCGGAGCCAGTGCCCTGCCCAAATGCCCGAGAGCGCTGGCTTCGCTGGCATAAGCAACACCCCAGGGAAGACTGGCCAGCACCCAGACTACCACCACCACGACGAAGATGACCGTCCCGGCCCGTCTCAGGAAGAGCCGCCCCCGCTCCCACATGTGCACCACTACCCCGGTGGGGGTAGGCAGCCGGTAGGGAGGTAGCTCCATAACGAAGTGCCCCGAGGGGCCGCGAAACAGGGTCTTACGGAAGATGAGTGCGGTGACGATAGCTATCCCGATGCCGATGCCATACATGGCAAAGACCACCAGACCGGCACGCGCGGCAAAGAAGGCACCCGCCAGCAGGACAAAAATGGGCAAGCGTGCCCCGCAGGCGATAAAAG
>DUEB01000093.1 GCA_011176655.1 Dehalococcoidia bacterium
CCCGGCTCCATCCGGGCCAGGGTATCGGCGTTTAGCTCCGGCGGCAGGGGTAAGATAGTGCCCACCTCCCTGACCAGTCCCGCCACATCCCACTCAGCGCTGCGGTCTTCGGGGAGATAGGTTGCCACCGCAGTCTGTATCTCTCTCGCCACCATAGCCAGAATGTTCGCCCTGAGGTCGGCATCGCCCAATATCTTGCGCCGCTCGTCGTAGATAAGCTCACGGTGGGTATTGACCACGTCATCATACTCCACCAGGTGCTTACGGACATCAAAGTGGTAACCCTCAACCCGCCTCTGCACGTCTTCAATCGCCTTATTAATGAACCTGTTTTCAATCGGGGTATCCTCATCCAGGCCCAGCCGCTCCATAAAGCCCTTCATGCGCTCGCCACCGAAGCGCTTGACAATGTCGTCCTCCAGGGAGACATAAAAACGAGAGCTTCCCGGGTCACCCTGACGCCCCGACCTTCCCCGGAGCTGGTTATCAATGCGCCGCGCCTCGTGACGCTCGGTACCCAGCACATGAAGCCCCCCGGCCTCAATCACCCGACTGTGCTGCTTCTCCCACTCCTGCCACTCCTTCTTATCCTCCCGGGGCGGCTCCTTGCCCCCGAGAACAATATCAACCCCGCGCCCGGCCATATTGGTCGCCACGGTGACCGCCCCCGGCTCACCCGCCTCGGCAATAGTGCCCGCCTCCTTCTCATGGAGCTTGGCATTAAGCACCTGGTGCGCTATCCCCTTCCTTGTCAGGCGGCCGCTCAGGTCCTCCGACTTCTCAATGGATACCGTGCCCACCAGCACCGGTCGGCCCTGCTTGTGAAACTCATCAATCTCGCGCACCACCGCCTTGAACTTGGCCTCTTCATCCTTATAAATCTGGTCCGTGTGGTCCTGGCGAACCATCGGCTTATGGGTGGGAATAACCAGCACCTCAAGGTTATATATCTTGTGAAACTCCTCAGCCTCGGTGACCGCGGTGCCGGTCATCCCGGCCAGCTTGTGATACATACGGAAGTAGTTCTGGATGGTAACCGTAGCGAAGGTCTTGGTCTCCCGCTGCACCGTGACCCGCTCCTTGGCTTCAATCGCCTGATGCAGCCCCTCGGAGTAACGGCGCCCCATCATAAGCCGCCCCGTAAACTGGTCAACGATGATAACCTGACCATCCTTGACCACGTAATCAACATCCTTCCTGTAAAGGGCATGAGCCTTAAGGGCGCTCTCCAGATGAC
>DUEB01000094.1 GCA_011176655.1 Dehalococcoidia bacterium
ATTATCATGCCGCCGCCCAATGTCACCGGTGAGCTTCACGTGGGGCATGCCCTGACGGCCACCCTGGAAGACATCATGACCCGCTGGCACCGCATGAAGGGCGAGCCGACCCTGTGGCTGCCCGGTCTTGACCACGCCGGTATCGCCGCCCAGGTGGTGGTGGAGCAAATGCTGGCTAAAGAAGGGCTGGACCGCCACAAGCTGGGCCGGGAGAGGTTCCTGGAAAGGATGAGGCAGTGGGCGGAGAGCTGCCGCCACACCATCGCCGGGCAGCACCAGAGGCTGGGGGTATCCTGCGACTGGAGCCGGGAGCGCTTCACCCTGGATGCGGGCCCCAGCCGGGCGGTGCGTACCGCCTTTACCCGCCTCTACCAGAAGGGGCTAATCTACCGCGGGGAGCGGATTATCAACTGGTGCCCCCGCTGCGCTACCGCCCTCTCCGACCTCGAAGTAAGCCATAAAGACATTCAGGGACACCTGTATTATGTCAACTACCCCCTGGCCGAAGGCGAGGGCTTTATTACCGTAGCCACCACCCGACCGGAGACCATCCTCGGCGATACCGCCGTCGCCGTTAACCCCGGAGACAAGCGGTTTAAGCCCCTGATTGGTAAGAAGGTCGTCCTGCCCGCCGTAGAACGGGTAATACCCATTCTGGCTGATGAGGCCGTCGACCCTAGCTTCGGCACCGGCGCCGTCAAGATAACCCCCGCCCACGACCCGGTGGACTTCGAGGTCGCCCAGCGCCAGGGACTGCCCCTAGTAAACATCATGAACCCCGACGCCACCATGAATGAGAACGCCGGCCCCTACGCCGGACTCGACCGCTTTTCCTGCCGCAAGGCGATACTGGCTGACCTGGAGAGGGACGGGCTGCTGGTAAAGGTCGAGCCCTACTCCCACTCCGTGGGGCATTGCGACCGCTGCCAGACGGTTATCGAGCCGGTAGCCAGTAAGCAGTGGTTCGTTAAGGTTAAGCCCCTAGCCCAGCCAGCGACTCAAGCCATAACCAGCGGGCGCATCAGGATTATTCCCGAGCACTTCACCAAGGTCTACCTCAACTGGATGGAGGATATCCGCGACTGGTGCATCAGCCGCCAGCTGTGGTGGGGGCACCGCATCCCGGTGTGGTACTGCCGGGACTGCGGTGAGCTAACGGTCAGCATCGAAGACGCTAAGGCCTGCGCTGGCTGCGGCTCGGCAAATATCGAGCAGGACCCCGATGTCCTCGATACCTGGTTTAGCTCGGCGCTGTGGCCCCACTCCACCCTGGGCTGGCCCGACGATACCGAAGACCTAAGCTACTTCTACCCGACCACGGTCATGGAGACCGGCTACGACATCCTCTTCTTCTGGGTGGCCCGCATGATTATGATGGGCATTGAGGATACCGGCGATATCCCCTTCAGCACCGTCTATCTTCACGGCCTGGTGCGCGACGAGAAGGGGGAGAAGATGAGCAAGGTCAGGGGTAACGTGCTTAACCCGCTGGACACCCTGGAGCAGTACGGCACCGATGCCCTGCGCTTTGCCCTCTCCACGGGCACCTCACCGGGGAACGATATCAAGCTGACCCCGGCGCGCCTGGAAGCCGGCCGCAACTTTGCCAACAAGCTCTGGAATGCCACCCGGTTCATCATCGGGAGCGCTAAGGCAGGTGAAATCAGCCCGCAAGTCCCGCCGGAGGGACAACCGCTGGAAGACCGCTGGATTCTATCCCGCCTTAGCCGCACCGTAGCCAGCGTAACGAGCCTCATGGCAGACTTCCAGTTCGGCGAAGCCCAGCGGCAGATTTACGATTTCCTGTGGGGCGAGTTCTGCGACTGGTATCTGGAAATAGCCAAAATCCGCCTCCGCTCCGAGGCAGCGGCACCGTCACCGCTTCCCGTTCTGGTCTATGTCATGGAGACCTCGCTCCGCCTCCTGCACCCCTTTATGCCCTTCCTCACCGAAGAGCTGTGGCACAACCTGAGCGGATGCCTGCCTCAGGAAAG
>DUEB01000095.1 GCA_011176655.1 Dehalococcoidia bacterium
AGAAGCTGAGCAACCATTACCAGCCTGGGGCAATCCGTCAGCGATAGGGTTTATTGCTCTTGCCGTCGGTATTTACTCCATGGTACCTGTTTTCTGTGGCTGGGTAGCACGTGGGGCAATTATGGCTGCGCTCCCATGGGGAATAGCGTCGATCATCGCCCTGATTATAGTAACTATTGTCGAACTCAGGAATAGAAATCCTTTGGCCGCATTTGCCTTTGGTGCTTTCGGTATTATAATAGCTGGGGCGTTGACCATAAACACCGTTAAGGACTTCGCTTGGTCGATGTTTGTGACCCAGTCAGCGGCGCCGATGATGCTTGAGGGAGCCATGAAGGTAGATGCCATGGCTTGGTTGGCTCTGGCTATTGCCATCATATTTGTAGGATTTGCCTGCGGTTTGAGGTGGAGGAGCTTCGCTATAGCTGTTTGGATAGGCGATGCTGGCGTCTGGATAATCACCATGGTGAATTTCGGAGTACTAAGCCATGCCGCAGCCGCAGTCGGTGGCTACTTCCTTCTTCTTCTCGGTACTTACTTCCTCTACATCGGAATAGCTGAGTTTGTTAACCCGATATTTAGGAAAACCATTTTGCCTCTGGGTGGGCCTTTGTTCAAGAGACCGACTCCACCGCCTAAAGCTTAAGAGCACCATTGGCAATAAAATATAAGAATATGTTATAATTAGTCAATCAAGTCCTCTGGTGGTTAGAGCGAGGTGGCACCACCCGTTCCCATCCCGAACACGGAAGTGAAACGCCTCAGCGCAGACGATACTGAAGGGGCAACCCTTTGTGGAAAATATGCCACTGCCAGAGGGCTTTGTTGTTAGATGAACACCAGCCAGAGACAACCCGGGAGCATTTTTTGACCTTTTACGCTTGATGCTTTATAATCTAGGTAGCGATACTGTTGGCAGTGTCGGAGTAAGTTTAGGAAGCAAAGATGGCCAGCCGATTTGAGAAATTCTCAGAGCGAGCCCGCCGGGTTCTTACCCTGGCCCAAGAAGAGGCGCAGAACCTTAACCACAGCTATATCGGCACCGAGCATATCCTGCTCGGCCTGGTGCGGGAAGAAGAAGGGGTAGCAGCTAAGGTTCTGGTTAGTCTGGGAGCGGGCTTGAACAAGGTGCGGGCTTCCGTGGAGTTCGTCATCGGACGCGGGGAGAAACCCAGCTCCGGTGAAACCGGGCTTACCCCCAGAGCCCGACGGGTCATTGAACTAGCCATCGACGAGGCGCGTTATCTAAGCCACAACTATATTGGCACCGAGCACCTTCTGCTGGGGCTGCTGCGTGAGGGGGAAGGCATCGCGGCTGGCGTCTTAGACAGCTTCGGGATTACCCTGGAGCGGGCACGCACCGAGACCGAGCGTGCCCTGAGCAGCGGAACCCCCAAGTCACGGTCGACCCGCAGCACAAGCCGCACCCCGGCCCTGGACCAGCTGGGTATCAACCTGACTGATGCGGCCCGGGCCGGCAAACTTGACCCGGTTATCGGACGAATCAAAGAGATTGAGCGCGTCATTCAAATCTTAAGCCGCCGCACCAAGAACAACCCGGCCCTTATCGGCGAGCCCGGGGTGGGTAAGACAGCCATTGTCGAGGGGCTGGCTCACCGCATTGTGTCCGGGGACGTGCCCGAGACACTGGAGGGCAAGCGACTGATTGCCCTGGACATGGGGGCGGTGGTCGCCGGCACCAAGTACCGGGGCGAGTTTGAAGAGCGCCTGAGAAAGATTATTGAGGAGATAAAGACCGCCGGCAACTGCGTGCTCTTTATCGATGAGTTCCACACCATGGTCGGAGCCGGGGCTGCTGAGGGGGCGGTAGACGCCGCCAACCTGCTGAAACCGTCCCTGGCCCGGGGAGAACTGCAGTGCATCGGAGCCACTACCCTCGATGACTACCGCAAGTATGTGGAGCGAGATGCCGCCCTTGAGCGCCGCTTCCAGCCGGTTCTGGTGGAGGAACCCTCGGTCGAGGAGAGCCTGGAGATTCTAAAAGGCATCAAAGAACGCTATGAAGAACACCATAAGCTGACCATAAGTGACGAGGCCCTGAACTCAGCGGTAACCATGGCGGCCCGTTACATCCCCGACCGTTTCCTGCCCGACAAGGCTATTGACCTGGTCGACGAAGCCGCATCACGCGTCAGAATCAGACACCGCACCGTCCCCATGACCCTGAAAGACGCCCGACGCCTTGAGGACAGCGTGCGCCGCGACAAGGACTCCGCCCTGGCAACCCAGCAATACGACTACGCCTCAGAGCTTCGCCAGCGGGAGATTCAAATCCAGGGAAAGATAAAGGATCTCGAATCCGAATGGCAGGTGGCACAGCAACAGCATGAAGCCGTGGTAACCGCGGATGACATCGCCGAGGTGCTCAGCATGTGGACCGGTATCCCCGTAGTCCAGCTGGCGGAGGACGAGACAGCCCGCCTGCTTCAGATGGAGGAGGTCTTGCACCGCCGCATCGTGGGGCAGGACGAAGCCATTACCACCATATCTAAAGCCGTGAGACGGGCCCGGGCCGGCCTCAAAGACCCGCGGCGGCCCATCGGCAATTTCATCTTTCTCGGCCCGACCGGCGTCGGTAAGACCGAGCTGGTGAGGACGCTGGCTGAGTTCATGTTCGGCAGTGAAGATACCCTAATCAGGCTTGACATGAGCGAGTTTATGGAGAAATTCGCGGTCTCCCGGCTGGTCGGGGCACCTCCGGGATACGTCGGCTACGATGAAGGCGGCCAGCTAACCGAGGCAGTGCGGCGCAAGTCGTACTGCTGCATCCTCCTTGACGAGATTGAAAAGGCTCACCCTGATGTCTTCAACATACTGCTCCAGATATTTGATGACGGTCACCTCACCGACGCCAAGGGACGCCGTGTCGACTTCCGCAACAGCGTCATTGTCATGACCAGCAACATAGGCGCCGAGCTAATTCGCAAAGGCTCTACCCTCGGCTTTGCGGTGGGCAGCGACGAGGCGAAAACCCAGCAGCAGTCCTACGAGCGAATGAAGGAGAGACTACTCGGCGAGCTGAAGAAGGCCTTCCGCCCTGAGTTCTTGAACCGCGTCGACGCCAACGTCGTCTTTCACCCGCTGAACAAAGAGCACATCAGAAAGATAGTCGACCTGATGATTAACACCGTAAACGATCGGCTGGAGGAGAAGGGAATGAAGCTGGAGGTCAGCGATGCGGCCAAAGACTTACTGGGTGAGAAAGGCTATGACGAGGTATTCGGAGCTCGGCCGCTGCGCCGGGTAATTCAAGATATGGTTGAGGATAAGCTCTCCGAGTGTATGCTCGATGGCAAGTTCCAGTCGGGAGACACGGTGGTCGTTGACATACAGGACGGAGAGATTGTCATTCAACCCCAGGCAGTGGGTGCCGTGCCGGGAGAAGGGAAACCGTAATTTAATCCAGCACCGAGCAGATTGTTGTCAGCACGGTGGGACTTAGCTAAGTGAGTTAAGAACGGCCGTTTAGCTTACCGGATGGTCTAGAGCCAGCATTTTGTGCAGAAGGGTGGAGCCTTTGGGGAGAAACGAAAACTCCGCCCTTCAGTTTTTCCCAGGAGGGCTGGAAATCGGGGGGGAGGTAAAGACATGGCAGTAGACTGGGGAGAAGCCTTACGAGTTGGCGGTACCGGCTTTGGTACCGTATTTCTGGTACTGGTTATTCTAGCCGTCGCCATAACACTGATAGGACTTGCGGTAAGAAGGCTTAATCGCAGCCAGACAAACAGCAAACAGGAGGGAAAATAGAATTGCCACAGGAGATTATCGAGGTTCCGATAACCGGTAAGATTCTCAGTGTCAACGTCAAACCGGGAGACAAGGTAAAAGAAGGGGATACCCTCTGCATACTGGAATCAATGAAGATGGAGAATCCAATACTGGCGCCGGTAGACGGCACCATCAGCCAGGTAGGAGTCAACGCCGACCAGGTAGTTTCGCCGGGAGAAACCATAGCTACTATCGACTACTAAGCTGAAGAAATATGTTCGGTCTCTTTGAAACTGGGTTTGCTAACTTTACCCCGCAAAACGGGGTAATGCTGGCTATCGGCGGTTTGCTCTTATATCTGGGCATCGCCAAAAAGATGGAGCCGCTGCTCCTGGTACCGATTGGCTTCGGGGTACTGCTGATTAACCTGCCCCTCGGCGGTCTGATGGAGACCATCGTCGAGGGCAGGGTAGTCGAGGCATACGCCGTCGGCGGAGAGCCGGCGGGGCTGCTCTCCCGGATATTCTACTACGGCCTGGTCTGGGAAATAGTCCCCGCCTTTATCTTTCTCGGCCTGGGGGCGATGACCGACTTCGGGCCGGTTATCGCTAACCCGAAGACGCTGCTTCTCGGCGCCGGCGCCCAGTTCGGCGTCTACGCCGCCTTCTTTATCGCCCTGGCCATTGGGTTTAATATCAACGAAGCCGCCTCCATCGGCATCATCGGCGGCGCCGACGGACCGACCACCATCTTCCTCACCAACCGCCTGGCCCCGGCCCTTATCGGGGCCACCGCCGTGTCCGCCTATACCTACATGGCCATGGTGCCCATTATTCAGCCCCCCATAATAAAGGCACTCACCACCAAAAAAGAACGCGCCATCTACATGAAACCTCAGCTACGCCCGGTCTCCAGGCTGGAGAAGGTTCTCTTTCCCATAATCGGTGCCATTATCATTATCCTGCTGGTGCCCAAGTCAGCCCCCCTTATCGGCATGTTCACCCTGGGTAACCTGCTCAAGGAATCGGGCGTCACCGACCGGCTGGCCAATACCGCCGCCACCGCCTTTATCGACATCCTCACCATCCTGCTCGGTATCTCGGTCGGTGCCTTTATGAGCGCCGCTTCCTTCCTCAAAGCCGAGACCCTGATGATATTCGGTCTGGGCATCGCCGCCTTTGCCGCCTCTACCTTCTTCGGGGTTATCCTGGCCAAGTTCATGAACCTCTTCTTAAAGGAGAAGATTAACCCCATGATTGGCGCCGCCGGTGTCTCAGCCGTGCCCATGGCGGCCCGGGTGGTGCAGCGCATGGGGCAGCAGGCTAACCCGCGCAACTTCCTCCTGATGCACGCCATGGGGCCCAACATCGCCGGGGTCATCGGCACGGCTACCGCCGCCGGTATCTTCCTGGGTATGCTGGGCTAGACCA
>DUEB01000096.1 GCA_011176655.1 Dehalococcoidia bacterium
CCTGGCTTAAGAGAATTTCCGCCTCGCGGAGCTTGTTGATTATCTGTTCCGGTGTGAACCCTTTCTTAGCCATTTATTACCCCCTTTTACGAGATTATAACTGGTATCGTTTTAGGGGGTCAGGTCAGAGGTGGTAATGCCTAGATTAGCACAAATGTTCTAATAAGGTCAATACCCTGTTGTCATATTTTCGCTAGGGTATTTGACACCGGTGGCAGACTTGACAAGGCGAGCGGCTCGGGTTATTATTGTTTTAATAAAGTAATACTTGATGGCGGGATACCGATGGCAGCTTTAGACGATTACTATAATGCGATTGAGGCCAGTCGCCGGCTCAAGATTCATCCCGAGACGGTGAAGCGGCTGTGCCGGCAGGGAGATCTGCCGGCTGTAAAGCTCCATAATACCTGGCTGATTAAGCGGGATATCTTGGATAACTTCGCGGCCACCTATGTGCCCAAGCGCGGTGCCCGGCGAAGGCTGTTAAAGTAAACTAACGAGGAGTCCTTGAAGAAGGTTGGGTAAGCAAATGAAGATTAGCCGCATGCTGCGCATTCTGGCGCTGGCTCTGGTTATGTCCCTGCCGGTGGTGCTCGTGCCGGCTACGCCGGCGCTGGCTCTGCCTGAGATTAGCCTGTCTTCCAACTCCGGTTCCGTGGGCACCGAGGTTACCGTGAGCGGGACCGGCTTTGAGTCCTTCCGGGGTACGGAAATCAGCATTTTCTTCGATAACGTGGAGATTGCCGCCAGCCCGCTGACGGTGCCCGAGAGCGGAGCCTTTACCGCCAGCTTCGAGGTCCCTGATGACATCGAGCCGGGCACGGCCTATGTTAAGATTACCACTGTGATTGGTGGTGAGGTGAGGAAGTCGTTTATCGTTGAGGAGCCTGAAATCGAGCTGGATGCCGATGAGGGGGTGGTGGGCACTGTGGTAACCGTTGAGGGGAGGGGTTTCTATGCCGGCGGCGCCGTTGACCTCTACTACTACCGGGACGGCAGCCGGCTTAACCTGGGTGACGAGACGGCCGGGGCTACGGGCGGGTTTACCTACACCTTTTCGGTCCTTGACAGTAACGCCGGGGAGCATAGAATCAAGGCGGAGGATGCCCTGGATAACTCGGCGGAAGCCAGCTTTGAGGTCACGCCCACTATCAGCCTCAGCTCAGCCTCCGGGGCTATCGGTGATGAGCTCTCCATAAGCGGTGCCGGTTTCGCCAGCGATAGCGACCTGGATATCTATTTCAGCAGCATAAAAATGGCTCAGGACACGGCTAACAAGTACGGCAGCTTTGAAGTCACCTTGAGGGTGCCTACCATCGAGTCGGGCGCCTATGACATTGAGGCTGAGGATAACGAGGATAACAAGGCCCGGGCTGTGTTTACGGTGGCGGCCGGGGCGACTCTCAACCCGACGGCCGGCTTCGTCGGCGCTCCGGTTGCCGTTAACGGCGTCGGCTTTAGGGCGGGCTCCATAGTTATCATTACCTATGATGGGGAGCAGGTAGCTACCGCCGTTCCGGGTGGCAACG
>DUEB01000097.1 GCA_011176655.1 Dehalococcoidia bacterium
GATATGTGGTCATCGACGAAGCCCACGCCTACCGGGGCGTCTTCGGCTCTCACGTAGCCGGCGTGCTGCGCCGCCTGCGCCGCCTGTGCCGCTACCACGGCTCAAGCCCCCGCTTCATCTGCTGCTCAGCCACGGTAGCCAACCCCGCCGAGCACGCCGAAAGCCTGGTGGGTATGCCCTTCACCGTGGTCGATAGCGACGGCTCACCCCAGGGCAAGAAGGACTTTGTCCTCTGGAACCCCCCGCTCACCGATGCCGCCAAGAGCACCCGGCGCAGCGCCAACAGCGAAGCGGCCAACCTCTTTGCGGAGCTGGTGAGTCAAAACATCCGCAGCCTGACCTTCGCCCCCAGCCGTCGGCTGACCGAGCTCATCTATGTCTACGCCAGGGAGCGGCTTACTCAAGCCAGCCCCGACCTCGGCCCCAGGATAAAGCCCTACCGGGCCGGCTACCTCCCTCAGGACCGCCGCCAGATAGAGCAGGCGCTCTTCAGCGGCGAGCTCTCGGGGGTGGTCGCCACCAACGCCCTGGAGCTGGGTATTGACATCGGCGACCTGGAAGCCACCGTGCTCACCGGCTATCCAGGCAGCATCGCCAGCGCCTGGCAGCAGGCCGGCCGCAGCGGGCGGGGCAGAGGATACTCGCTCAGCTTTCTCATCGCCCGGGACAGCCCCCTGGACCAGTACTTCATGCGCCACCCCGACTACTTCTTTAAGAAGAGCGTGGAGAATGCCCTGGTTAATCCCGCTAACCCCTATATCTTAAGAGCCCACCTTCTGTGCGCCGCCTGGGAGCTACCGCTAAGCGGCGACGACGAGGGCTTCTTCGGCGCCACCTTTGACCAGGAAAGGGAAGAGCTAACCAGACAGGGCCTGCTCCGGGAGCGCTACGGGCGGTGGCACCTGGCGCCGATGGTAGTCTACCCGGCGCAGGGCATCAATATCCGGGCCACCTCCGGAGAGAGCTACAGCGTTATTGACACCACGACCGGCTCCCGGCTGGAGACCGTGGAGGCCAGTACCGCCTTCTTCCAGATACACCCCGGCGCCATCTACCTCCACCAGGGAGAGTCCTATTTAATCACCAGGCTCGACCTTGCCAGCCACACCGCCTACGCCGAGCCGACGGCTGCCCCCTACTACACACAGACCAAAGAGATTGACGAACTCCACATCGTAAGAAAGCTCCGGGACAAACAATGCGGGCCGGTGAAAGTCTACCTCGGCGAGGTGACGGTAACCAATACCGTGGTCGGCTTTAAGAAAAAGGCCCAGTTCACCGAGGAGGTAATCGGCGAGGAGCCCCTCGACCTGCCGCCGCAGCATTTTCCCACGGTGGCGGTATGGTTTGACCTGCCCCCCAGGGCGATAGACCGGGTGAGCCGGGAGCAGCTTGACCTGGC
>DUEB01000098.1 GCA_011176655.1 Dehalococcoidia bacterium
TGGCCTGGAGCTCCGGCCGGGTGTTCAGCCTCAAGAGCTGCCGGCCGCCGGCCTCCGATATTTCTTGAGAAATAACCTTCTGCCGGACATCATCGGGCAGTTCGAGGAGACGCACGGTGTTGGCGATCTCCCCCTGGCTGCAGTGATGGCGCCGGGCTAGCTCCGCCTGGGTAATGCCGAAGTCCTCCAGGTACCGCTTGTAGAAGCCGGCCAGCTCGATAGGGTTCAGGTCCTTGCGGATGGTATTGGCCTCCATGACCAGGTCGGCCATCTGCTGGTCGGTGAGGTCCCGGACAATGCCGGGGATTTCGCTCCAGCTCCCGTCATTACCGTCCAGCCATCTGTAGCCGCATACCCTCAGCCAGCCGTCGCCCACCTCATATTCGCCATCCTTCAGCCGGACGATTATAGGTTGAATTAGCCCGTGTTCCTTGATTGAATTGCCGAACTGCGCGCCGACCTCCATCGATACAGCCACCCGGCTCTCCGGCTGGTAGGGGTTGGGGAGCAATGAATAGATATCGAGCAGAATTGCCACATCAGACCTGTCTGACTGCTTTGCTTTGGTTTTTGTCGTCATGGTTCCTCCTTTTTATGGTAGCGGGGGCGGGAATTGAACCCACGTCGGGGAGCGTATGAGACTCCCCAGGCGACCAACAGCCTCCCCGCATATCTATTGCGAGGCTCATGAATACATCCCCACTCTACTTTTGGGAAGATGGCAATCGGCTACGCGTAGAATATTTTCCAGGGTAGCTCCCTCAGCTGAAAACCAAGCTAGTACCCTTTGCCCCCGCATGAGCTTGACGAAGTGGTCATCTTCTTCCAGATATAGCCCGGCGCATCGATGCCTCTCTTTCAATGCACGGGTTAGAATCTGCATAGCTCTCCCTCTTGCATTACAAGCCCGCACCTGGTATGATGGTCTTGTAAGATATCCATCCTAAACTCCTTTGGGGAGGGGCTTCACCTTAGCCCGGGGCGAGCCCCTCCTCTCTTTTTATTTTCCACAGCTCCCGCAGCTCTTTAAGGCTAAGGTCCAGATTGAGAGTGCTGATAATCCCTGCCTCCTTTTCTTCGTTATTAGCCGCAGGAGCCGGGAATAGCTCCGAATATGTCTTCGACCGGGGCCGGCCACCCAACCGCCCTCGCCTCGCCATCTCGCTCCGGCCATGCCGAAGATAGGTCTGTAAGCCTCCGAGCCGGCCGGCGTCCGCTTTGGTCATCGTGCCGCCTCTCTGGCAGCAATCCGTGAGAAGTGGTTCTCGAGGCAATGGGTGTGGGCCCGGGCGGGATGCTTGAGGCTGCCGAGGCCGCCGCCGCCGATGGTGACGGCGTAATATTCCTCATCTTTATAGATGTAACCCGGGCACACAGCACAGCGATGCATCTTCCGCGCTCTAGTCAGGGTGGCGATGCGCCGGAGGTCAGTCCTGTCAACCCGCCTCGGTAGCTTCGTCATTATTGTCATCAATTCCTTCTCCGCCCCATATGGCGGGCAAA
>DUEB01000099.1 GCA_011176655.1 Dehalococcoidia bacterium
GACCGTGGGTTCGAATCCCACCCCCTCCGCCATCAGTGTTCCCCGAGAGTCACCTTATTAAGCTGAGGCAAGCCCATAGGATTCAGCTCGTAGCCGCCGACATAGGGCTTAACCAGCAGGTAGTTCTGCCCGAACCATAACGGCAGGCAGGCGGCTTCGCTGACCAGTATCTGCTCCGCCTGCTGATACAGAGCCAGGCTTGCCTGACTGTCCAGCTCCACGTTCGCCCTGTCCAGCAGGGCATCAACCTCGGGATTAGAATAGCCCCCGTAGTTATTCTCGGCACCGCTGCGGAACAGGATATCGAGAAAGTCCTGGGGGTGGGGGTAATCGGCAATCCACCCCGAAAAGTACATCTCGTCCAGCTCCTCGTCGAGATGGTAGAGGAACCGCTCCGGCTCAAGCTGTCTCACCTCTACTTCCACTCCCAGGTTCTCCCGCCACTCATAGATGATTGCCTCAAGGTCGCTTGAGATAAGCCCGCCCTGGCCGGAATCAGTGACGGTTATCGGCGGCAGATTAGAAACATCGCCATACTCCGAGCTAGCGATTAGCTCCCGGGCAAGCTCAATATCATACTCCAGACCCGCTAAACCCTCATTATAGCCGGGCATGCCCGGGGGCAGAATACCCGACGCCGGCTCAACCATGTTCCTGAAGACCAGAGAGGCCAGCTTATCCTTGTTAACCGCATGGCAGAAGGCGCGCCGGATATTCTCGTCATCAAACGGGGGCTTGGTCGTATTAAAGCTAAGATAGTAAAAGCTGAGCTCTGGATAGACCCTCAAATCCGGCAAGAAGGGGCCGCGCTCATCGGTAACCCGGTCAATATAGTAAATGGAGACGCCGCTAACGTCAATCTCCCCCGTCTCATACAGGTTCATGGGCACGCCAGCGTACAACTGAAAGATAACCGACCCCACCTGAGCCACCTCGCCATAGTAGAGCTCATTCCTCTCCAGAACGAGCCGGCTCTGCTCCTGCCACTCCACGAGCTTGAAGGGGCCGGTGCCGTTGGGGTGGCGCCACCACTCCCCACCGGAAGCGACGTTATCCCGGTCCACGACAAAGGAGGTGGGATAGCTCATCTTAGCCAGGAAGTAAGACTTGGGGGCGTCTATGGTTACCTCCAGGGTGTAATCATCAATTACCCTGAGGCCGCTAATCTCCGACGCCTGCCCCGCCAGCACCTCCGCTACCCCGACAATATCCCCCAGATAGGCAAGCGCCGTCCGGGAGCTGGTATCAGGGTCGCAGGCCCTCTCCCAGGAATACTTGAAATCCCCGGCTTTAACCTCGCGGCCATCGTGAAATCTGACGTCTTTTTTAAGATAAAAGGTATAGGTCCGGCCATCCCCGCTTAAGTCCCACCGCTCGGCAATATCCCCTACCGGCTCCAGGTTATCATCCAGCCTGACCAGGCCGCTGAATATCTGCATGATGTACTCGTGGGAGAGGGCTTCACCGGAAACCGCCGGGTCAAGGGTATGGGGGTCAATGCCGTAAAGGTTAAGAACTCCCCCGCTACTAGGGAGAGGGGCTGGTGAGGGTGACGGCTGGGAGCCACACTGACAACCAGCCAGCAGGCTGGATAATAACATCATTGAGAAAATAACATATATGACCTTCTTCATAAATAACCTCAGCGAAACTACCCTGCCTTATATAAGCTAAAGTCAGAAATCTTCAACTCAGTTTTTTTAATCAGCTTTCTTGAAATCAAATCTTTCCTAATAGCCAAAAATAGCTCTCCGAACGCAGTCTTTATTTCCTCTTTAGAAGTAGCCTCTCCTTTTAATGAACCATCGGCAGGTATAAAGTTCATCAAACGATTAATTTTGCGTATTATATCGTCAGGGCAATAAAGCCAAGCCAGATTTAGTTCATCAAGAAATTTTTCCTTAAGCTCTTTATTCTGGATACTAACCGTTAAGCCACGTAAGCAAAGTATCAAATTAATATAGCGTTCTTCTTTCCTACGATATTCTTCAGCTTCTCTCTCTTTTCTCTTATCAAATTCTCTTACAAAATAACCGCTAACCGCTGCTATAATTGCAACAACGACCGGAACCCACAAAGCAACCATCTCTAACCTCCTCTACACTTCCACTCCAGGTTCTCATATTTTCCACTACCCGGAGCTAGCTCCCGCCAGCACCAGCCCAGGCTCCCTCTGCGTAACGGGCTGGGGCGTGACCCACTCCTGCCACAGGGCATCCAGCCCGTCCATATCAAAGCCGTACACCTTCTCCAGGGCGCCGTCGTAGGTAGCGCCGGCCCGGAAGGTGCTCAACAGCTCGAACATCTTATCCTGCCCGTAGCTGGTAATCAGAAACTCGACCAGGCTGTAGCTCTGGGCGTAGGAAAGGGCCGCCTCGCCGGCGTAAGCCGAGAAGGGGGACGACAGGCTCTGCACCGAGATAAATCTATTTTCGGCAATGGCTCCGTTAAGATAATTAACAAATACCGATTCCAGTGGCCCCTCACTGTGCATCGCCAGACCCTCATCGAGCCAGGTCGGCAGGTTAGTGTAAGGGTTAAGGGTTACCTGATGGATGACCAGGTGGGTTAGCTCGTGGGCGATGGCTTGCTTACCCCAATCAAGGTTATCATTAGAGATGCCAATGGCCATAATCCCGTAGCGGGTAAAGGCGACGCCCCCCGTCCACTCCTGGGGATAAATCATCGACCCCTGCAAGTCCTGAGCATCGGCGTAGATATAGAGCTTAACCGGCTTCTCAAGCTCGACACCGGTATAATCATTGAGCCGCCCCAGCGCCTGCTGCACGGCTGCCATCAGCTCTTGGGCAAAGGGCTCGTCTCCCTGATACCAGTACAGGGTCACCCTGCCCTCGGTCAGGCTCCGCCAGTCATAGCGGTTATCA